>NZ_MQUI01000006.1:0-139678 GCF_001970915.1 Sphingomonas sp. Sph1(2015) | reverse complement strand
CGGTCGCTCGTGGCCTGGCCCCCATCCCAAACCCCTCCCCCCTGCCGGGAGGAGGGGCTTAACCGGCCGTCGCGTTACCCCGCGCTTCTCCCCTCCCGCAGGCGGGAGGGGCTGGGGGAGGGCAGGGTGTCTCACCGAGACCATCCTTCTATCCCAAACTCACTTCAAGCGTGGGCAGGGGCGTTTGTCAGGTCTATCCGACCGCGCCCTCACCTCCGTCAGGCATGAACGCGGTTGAAGGGCGGCGACAGCCGGGCTACACGGCGCGACATGGGCATCAACCTCAATCCCTTCACCTGGTGGAACGGCGCCACCATCGGCACCTGGTTCGGTCTGCGCGGCAAGGCGCAGGTTGGCGAGGATGCGCATGGCAATATCTATTATGAGGGCGGTGTCGACACCGCCGGCCGGGCGCGGCGCTGGGTGATCTATAACGGCTCGAACGATGCCAGCCGGGTTCCGGCGGAATGGTTCAGCTGGCTGCATCATCAGGTCGACGATGTGCCCGACCGCTCGCTGCCGCCGCGTCGCGCGTGGCAGAAGCCCGCCATCCCGAACATGACCGGCACCGCCATGGCCTATCGCCCCTCGGGTGCGCTCGAAAAGGGCGGCCAGCGTCAGGCCGCGACCGGCGACTACGAAGCCTGGACCCCCGAGGGGTGAAGACGTCGCGCTGGCTGGCCAGCGGTGCGTTGGTCGCCTTGCTGGGGGTCGGCGGCTGGTTCGGCTATCAGGCGCTGACCGATCATGGCGGCAACTCCGCCGAATCGGCAGTCAGCCAGATCCTGCCCGACAGCCCAGGCGCCGCGTCGGGGATCGAATCGGTCGATGGCGCGCAAACGAACCTGCCCACCGGCGGGACTCCGATGGCAGAGCGCGTCGCGGTGATCGGCCTGCTCAACAAACGCAACGGTGTCTCGCGAGACCTGACGCTGAAACCCGGTCAGGCGGTTCGCGTCGGCGATGTCGTGGTGCGCCTGCGCGCCTGCGAGAAGACGGCGTCGTGGGAGCCGGAGCAACTGACCGGCGCGTTCGTCCAACTGGATGTGCGTGGCGCCAATCAGCGGTGGCAGCGGGTCTTTTCAGGCTGGCTGTACAAGGAGCGGCCTGCGCTCAACGTCGTGCTCCACCCGGTCTATGACGTCTGGGCCAAGAGCTGCACGATGTCGTGGCCCGAAACGGGGCCGGAGACGGTCCCGGCCTCGCTGCCCGGCACCGCCCCCAGGCGGTCGAGCGCGGCGAAATCGCCCGAGGCCGATACGCCCGCAGCGGAAGCGCCCGGTGCGACCACCCCCGCCAATGCGTCGGACAGCAGCGCGACATAATCCTCGCGCCCGATCTCGACCGCACCCATGGTCGACAAATGGCTGGTCTGGAACTGGCAGTCGAGCAGGCTGTATCCCCCGGCGCGCAACCGTGCGACCAGCCAGACCAGCGCCACCTTGGACGCATCGGTCCGGCGGCTGACCATCGATTCGCCGAAAAAGGCGCGGCCCAGCGCCAGCCCATACAGACCGCCGACCAGTTCGTCGCCGTCCCAGCATTCGATCGAATGGGCAAAGCCCATGTCGAACAGGTCGATGAACACCCGCTCGATCGCATAGTTAATCCAGGTCTCGGGCCGGTCGGGAACGCTCTCCGCGCAAAGCCGGATGATCGATTCGAAGGCGGTGTCGGCGGTGACGCGGAACCGGTCCTTCGCCACCGTCTTGCGCAGCGAGCGCGACAGGTGAAAGCCGTCGAGCGGCAGGACGGCACGCTTGCGCGGCTCCACCCAATAGACATGATCGGTGTCGCGCGTGTCCGCCATCGGGAACACCCCGACCGCATAGGCCCCCAGCACCAGATGCGGGGTCAGCCGTTCGGGCGGGCCGGGGTCGTCGCGGCGGCTCATCCTCCCGCCAGCCGCCGTTCGACGCAGCGCCACAGATCGGCATAGGCCTGGGCGGCACTGCTGCGGGGGGCGAAGGCGCCGATGGGCGCGCGATGCTCGCCCATCGCCTCGACCAGGCTGGCCATCGGGATGACCGGCCAGTCGGGATGCGCCGCCAGCGCCTCGGCGTGAAGGCGGCGGCGGCGGTCGACCATGACATGCACGGGCAGCAGGGGCACGCGACCCCGGACATGGCCGTCCACCACCTCCAGCGCGCGGGTGGCGAGCGCGGAGGGCACGACCGGCACGACGATCAGGTCGACCGCGCGCAACACCTGCTCGGTCGTCTCGGTCAGGCCGGGCGGGCAGTCCAGGATCACGCTGTCATAATCGTCCAGCCCGTCGATCAGCTTGCCGAGCCGCTTCTTCTTTTCGATCGTGTGGAACAGATGGTCCAGGCCACGCAGCGAATCATCGGCACCGATCAACGACAGGCGGGGAATGTCGGTCCGGCGAACCAGCCGCTCGGCGGCAATGTCGCGCGAAAAGACGGCCTGCGCCCGGTCGCCCCGCGCCGGGCCGCCCAGCAGCCAGGTCGAGGCAGCCTGCGGGTCGAGATCCCATAACAGGGTCCGGCGCGCGCACAGGCTGGCGGCGCACCAGGCCAGATTGACCGCCATGCTGGTCTTTCCGACGCCCCCCTTCAGGCTGTAGATCGCGATCGCGGCCACGGCTTTTCTCTCCGACCTCCCGACATGGCCCAAAGAAAAGGCCGACGGAGATATCCCCGCCGGCCGGTTTTCGATCAAGTCCTTATCGTCGATCAAGCGACGCCAGGGACGGATGGAATGCACATCAGATGTGGCAGACCTGCGCGGCCTTCTTCGGCGTGGTCAAGGTGACGGCCTTTTCGTCGCCGGTCATCTTCCAGCCGCCTTCGGCGGTCAGCGGCTCACCGGCGGCGGGCGCCTTCAGCACGACGGGGGTTTCGCCTTCCTTCAGGCGGACATTGGCCTGCTTGTCGCCCTGGAAGAAGGTGACGTAGACGAGGCTGTTGTCCTTGCAACGGAAGGTCTTGTCCGCCTTGATCGCGGGCGGCAGCTCGACCGGGGCACGGTTGGCGAGCTCGTTGGCCATCGGGTCGGGATTGGTGTCGACGACCTCGGGCTGGCTGGGCTTGGAATTGCACGCGGCCAAAGCGAGCAGCGGTGCGGCGACGATGAGGGGGAGGAGGCTCTTCATAGCGGGGCGGTGCTTCGCAAATGCAGCAACCCGGCGTCAAGCATGACCTGTGCGTCAACGTGGCCCAAGGCCCAACATTTTGCCGGTCGGCCGTGAGCGCTCCCTCCTTATGCTTGGCGGGGGGCAAGCAAGGCTTGGCTTGCCCGATGGCGGGGCAGGGGCCATCTAGGCGGCATGGAAGTGATCTCCGACACGCTGGCCCTGATCGGCAACACCCCGCTCGTCCGCCTGAAGGGGCCGAGCGAGGCCACGGGCTGCGACATTTACGGCAAGTGCGAATTCGCCAATCCCGGCGCCAGCGTGAAGGACCGCGCGGCGCTGTTCATCGTCGAGGATGCCGAGGCGCGCGGGCTGCTGCGGCCCGGCGGCACCATCGTCGAGGGGACGGCGGGCAATACCGGCATCGGCCTGGCGCTGGTCGCCAATGCCAAGAGCTATCGCACGATCATCGTGATGCCCGAGACGCAGAGCCGCGAGAAGATGGACACGCTGCGCGCGCTGGGCGCCGAACTCGTCCTCGTGCCCGCCGCGCCCTATTCCAGCCCCTGTCATTTCGTCCACACCTCGCGCCGGATCGCCGAGGAGACGGACAATGCGGTCTGGGCCAACCAGTTCGACAATATCGCCAATCGCCGG
Source organism: Sphingomonas sp. Sph1(2015) (assembly GCF_001970915.1). Lineage (NCBI taxonomy): Bacteria > Pseudomonadati > Pseudomonadota > Alphaproteobacteria > Sphingomonadales > Sphingomonadaceae > Sphingomonas > Sphingomonas sp. Sph1(2015). The sequence goes on along the minus strand of NZ_MQUI01000006.1, from coordinate 135,927 downwards.
GCGCATATCGTCGGGACGGCCGAGGAAATCTGGAACCAGATGGGCGGCCGGATCGACGGCTTCACCTGCGCGGCGGGAACCGGCGGCACGCTGGCCGGGGTCGGCCTGGGGCTGAAGGCGCACGACGAATCGGTGACGATCGCGCTGAGCGACCCGCACGGGGCGGCCCTGTACGACTATTATGCGCATGGCGAACTCAAGTCCGAAGGCTCTTCGGTCGCCGAGGGGATCGGGCAGGGACGGATCACCGCCAATCTGGAAGGTGCGCCGATCGATACCCAGTTTCGTCTATCCGATGCGGAAGGCTGGTATTGGGTGCAGCGGCTGTTGAGCGAGGAGGGGCTGTGCCTGGGCCTGTCCTCTGGTATCAATGTCGCAGGCGCGGTGGCGCTGGCCAGGGCCTTGGGGCCTGATAAGCGGATCGCAACCATTTTGTGCGATACCGGGTTTCGCTACCTCTCCACGCTGCACAATCCGGCGTGGCGGGCCGAGAAGGGGCTATAGTCGCCGCCCCTTTGCGACTTGACGGCGCGCGCTGGAGGTCGACATGAGGCGGCGCACGAGATAGTGTCACCGAGTTCCATGAAGTCACCCGACCATCATCATATCATGCAGCGCGTGAAAGTCGGCATGATCGGCCTGGCCGCCGTCATCCTGCTGATCGCGATCGCCAGCACGATCCTGGGCTCGCTGAACCGGGACGAGCCACCTGCGGCGGTCGCCGGCGCGGCGCAGTCGAACATGGTCGCCGACATGACATTGGCGAACGCCACCGCCCCGTCGTCCAGCGAGCCGCTGGCCGAACTGGGTGTCGCCCCCGCGCCCGTGAACACGCAGGCACCGGCCGACCCCGCACGCTGATTGCGGATCCCGCCCGGACTGACGGGCGCGTTCTTGTCCGATGGGCGATCATCGCCGCCGCGGGGCATTCGCGGCCGTATCGGGCTTTTTGCTTAATAAAAGTTAATTCAACCGTGATCGCTTTTGCATGCCGTCGGGGCCGGGGAAATCCGGGGAAAGCGCCCCGATCGGCGGAAATCCGGCATTTTCCGGCAGAGCGGCGATGGCGGCGTTCCCGTCAAACGACCAGCGGTTGGTCGCATAACCCCGGGTTCAGACTCGATTTCCCCGTTTCTCCCCAAAAATCCCGTTGCCTCCCGGTTCTGCTATCGGTAAACCGAAAGCTAACAGAGGGGCAGGCTCACTGTGATCCAGAAATGGTCGGAATGCGGCGATGGTCGTGTTTTGAAACGGTGAGGCCGTGCGCGCCATGTGCGAGGTTGGCGTGTCCGAAAGGGGTTTGTATCAGGGAAGTGGCATTGGCCTTGTCGACGACAAGGGCCGCGTTGCCATCCCTAATGCGCTCCGCTCTACGCTGGCTCAAAATGCGCCGCGCCCCGACGGAAAAGATGGCGGGACCATCATCATTGCGGTCCATGAAACCGAGCGTTGTCTGATCGCCTATGATCCGGGTTATGTTGCCGTGCTGAAGAAGGAACTGGACGCGCGGACCGAGATGTCGCGCGGGCCGGACGGCCGCATCGACTATAACATCAAGCGCGACCTGGCGAATGGCGAGGCCGTGCCCTTTGACGGGTCGGGTCGTTTCATCATGCCGGGTTTTCCGCGCTTTCATGCCGGGATCACCGGCCATGCCTTTTTCTGGGGCACGTTCGACTATATCGAAATCTGGGATCCCAGGACCCTGGTCGAGACGCCGGGCCTGCCGTCCAAGATGATCTCGGCCGCGCGTTTCCACTGCCAGGAAAAGGGGATCGCCCTGTGAGTGCGCTTCCCGACGCCCCGCATATCCCCGTCCTTCTCGACGAAGTGCTCGACGCGCTCGCCATCCTGCCCGGCGAGACGCATGTCGACGGCACGTTCGGCGCGGGCGGCTATACCCGCGCGATGCTGGGTCGGGGCGCGAAGGTCGTGGCCTTCGACCGCGATCCCGATGCCATCGCCAACGGCCAGGCGCTGGTCGCCGTCGAGCCGGGCCTGACCCTGATCCACCGTGAATTTTCCAATCTGGATCAGGAGCTGACGGCGCGCGTTGACGGTGTGGTGCTGGATATCGGGGTATCCTCGATGCAACTCGACCAGGCGGAGCGGGGCTTTTCGTTCCAGGGTGACGGCCCGCTCGACATGCGCATGGCGCAGGCGGGCGAGTCGGCGGCCGACTTCCTGAATACCTCCGATGAAGCCGCCATCGCCGACGTCCTCTATCATTATGGTGAGGAGCCGCGCTCGCGCCGCGTCGCGCAGGCGATCGTCGCCGCGCGTCCGCTGACCCGCACCGGCGAGCTGGCCGCCGTGGTCCGCCGCGCGCTGGGCTATCGCCCGCATGACAAGAAGGACCCGGCGACGCGGACCTTCCAGGCGATCCGCATCCATGTGAACCGCGAACTGGACGAACTGGCCGAGGGGCTGGCTGCGGCCGAGCGCGCATTGAAGCCGGGCGGTCGCCTGGCGGTGGTCACGTTCCACAGTCTGGAAGATCGCATGGTCAAGCGCTTCTTCCGCGAGCGCGCCGGGCAGATGCCGGGCGGGTCGCGCCATCTGCCCGAACAGGCGGCGGCGCGGGCACCCAGCTTTGCCCAGGTCGGCAAGGCGGTGCGCGCGGGCGAGGCGGAACTGGCCCGCAATCCGCGCGCGCGCTCGGCGACGCTGCGCTTTGCGACGCGTACGGAATCCCCGGCCTGGTCGGCGGATAGGGGCAGGGCGCCGGGGGGCGAGTTGACTCAGGAGTTTGGCGTATGACGGCGGCGTATCGGTTGAGGGGGATAGGATGGTTCGGGAGCTGCGTCGCAGTCGTCCTGGGATTCTACCTCGTCTCCCTGCAGGTGGCGGCGGAGCGCAAGAAGCTCGACGACGTCAACGGCCGCATCGCCGCTGCGCAGCGGGACATACGTGCGCTGGAGACGGAGTTCGATACCCGCGCCAATCTGGTTCAGCTGGAAAAGTGGAATGGCGACACGCTGGCGCTGACCGCGCCGGTGGCGGGCCAGTTTGTCGGTGACGAGGCGCAGCTGGCCTCGCTCGACGTGACCCGTGGTCCCGCCGAGGGCACGATCCAGACCGCCGCGCTGCTCGTCCCCTCGCAGCCTGCGCCTGTCGTCGTCCAGCCGGAAGCCGTGGCCGCCGCCGCGCCAGCCGCCCTGTCCAAGCCCAACGCGCCCGCCCCCGTCGTCCGCCTCGCCAAGGTGGATCTGCCCAAGCCCCAGATCGTCCAGGCCGTGTCCGAACATGTCGTGACGACCAAAAAGGCCAAGCCCGCCCCGATCGCGACCGTCCGCACCGCCGCCGCCGTCGCGAAGGTCCGGCCGGAAGCCGTGGCGATGCTCGACCGCCAGCTGCTGTCCGACACGACGCTGGGTGATATCCTGAAGGGCGCCAAGACCGAAGCGCGGCGGCGGCGTTGAGCGTTCTGGTCGCGCGTCCCGCCGGAACGCAGCGTACCGCCGGCCAGCGCCATGCGCTGGTCGCGACGACGCATATGCGCCTGATGATGCTGATGATGCTGTTCGGCGCGGCGGTGGTCGTCGTGATCGGGCGGCTGATGCTGCTGGCGGTGTTCGCCGGACCTGCCGATGCGGCCGCGCGGACCGCCACGCTGGCGGCGCGCGGCGATATCGTCGACCGCAACGGTGCGCCGCTGGCGCGCACGATCGACAGCTGGACGATCGCGGTTCATCCGAAGAAGCTGATCGGCGATCCTATGGAGGTCGCCGCGCGCCTCGCCGCACTGATGCCCGATCGCGGCGATCAGGCCTGGTTCTATGGCCAGCTGACCCGCAAGGCGAACTTCGTCTATCTGCAACGCCGCGCCAGCCCGACCTTGGTCGAGCAGGTCAATGCCATCGGCGAGCCTGGCCTTGTCTTCGATCGCGAGACGCAGCGCCTCTATCCGCAATCCTCGCTCGCCGCGCACGCGCTGGGCTTCCTGTCGACCGACGGGCACGGGATGAGCGGCATGGAACGCGTGCTCGACCAACGGCTGCTCGATCCGGCGCAGTCGGGCAAGCCCGTCGCGCTGTCGATCGACACCCGCGCCCAGGCCGCGCTGGAAAGCGAACTCGGCCGGGCGATGAACACCTTCTCGGCGCGCGGCGGCGGCGGCATCATCCTGGACGTGCATACCGGCGAGGTGATCGCGATGGTCTCGCTGCCGACCTTCAACCCCAACCGGGTCGGGATGGCGGGCACCGAGGAACTGCGCAACATCACCACGCAGAGCGTGTTCGAGCTGGGGTCGACCTTCAAGCCGATCACCATGGCGGTGGCGATGGAGAATGGCGTCGTCACTTCGATGCAGCGGCGCTTCGATGCGACGCATCCGCTCAAGGTCGGCAGCTATACCATCCATGACGAAGCGGGCGATCCGAAGCGCTGGCTGAACATGGCCGAGACACTGATCTACTCGTCTAACGTTGCCACCGCGCGCATCGCCGACGAGATCGGGCCGCAGCGGATGCAGACCATGTTCCGCAAGCTGGGCTTCGATACCAAGCCCGATATCGAGCTTCGCGAAAAGGGCCGCCCGCTGCTGCCCACCTATTGGGCGCGCACGACAACGATGACGACCGCTTATGGCCACGGCATTGCGGTGACGCCGCTGCACCTGGCCTCGGCCTATGCGGCGCTGGTCAATGGCGGCATCTGGCGTCCGGCGACGCTGCTGAAGGTCGCGCCGGGCCATGCCGCGGCGGGACGGCGGGTCATCAGCGAGGCGACCAGCTACAAGATGCGCCAGATGCTGCGCCTGATCGTGATGCGCGGCACGGGTCGCAAGGGCGATGCGCCGGGCTACCGCGTCGGCGGCAAGACCGGCACCGCCGAGGCCGCCGTCGCGGGCGGCTATGATCGGTCGCGCAACGTGGCTACCTTCGCCGCGGCGTTCCCGATGGATGCGCCGCGTTATGTGGTGCTGGCGATGCTGGACTCGCCAAAGGGTACGAAGGAGACGTTCGGGTGGAAGACCGCAGCCTGGAACGCCGCCCCCGTGGTCGGACGGACGATCACGCGGGTCGGCGCGATGCTGGGCGTGGTGCCCGATGCCACCAAGGATATCGACGAGTCGGATATCCTGCCCACCCTGTGGCAGGACCCGAAATCGCCGCCGGTGGATGGACGATGAGGCTCGCGGCATGAAGCTGAACCAACTGGACCATGGCATTACGGGCGAGGGCGGCGACGCCCTCGTCTCCGGTTTCGCGATCGACCACCGCAAGGTCGCACCCGGCACGATCTTCGGCGCGTTCCAGGGCGCGCGGGTGAATGGCGAGGATTTCATCGCCGATGCGGTGCGCAGCGGGGCCGTGGCGGTCGTCGCGCGGCCCGGCGTGACGGTCGAGGGGGCGGTGCATATCGCCTCCGACGAACCGCGTGCCGCCTTTGCCCGGCTGGCGGCCGCGTTCTTCGCGCCCTTCCCGGCGACGGCGGTGGCGGTGACGGGGACCAACGGCAAGACCTCGACGGTCGAGATGACGCGCCAGCTCTGGCGTATGGCGGGGTATCACGCCGCCTCGATCGGGACGCTGGGCGTCACCACCGCCGATGAACGGACCTATACCGGGCTGACCACGCCCGATGTCGTGACCTTCCTGTCGAACGTCGCCGGGCTGGCGCGCGAGGGGGTGACCCATCTGGCGTTCGAGGCGTCGAGCCACGGCCTGACCCAGTATCGCACCGAAGGGCTGGACGTGTCGGCGGCGGCGTTCACGAACCTTTCGCGCGATCACCTCGACTATCATGGCGACATGGGCGCGTATCTTGCGGCGAAAATGCGGCTTTTCTCCGAAGTGCTGTCGCCCGAGGGCACGGCGGTCGTCTGGGCCGATGACGTGCAGAGCGGTCGGGTGATCGACCTGGCGCGGGCGCGCGGCAACAAGCTGGTGACGGTCGGCACGCGCGGATCGACGCTGAAGCTGGTCGAGCGGCATCCGACGCTGCTGGGGCAGGGGCTGGTGATCGAGGACGAGCATGGCGCCGTCCACAAGGTGCAGCTGCCGTTGATCGGCGCCTATCAGGCCGCCAATGCGCTGGTCGCGGCGGGCCTCGTACTGGCGACGGGCGGCGACCTGACGACGACCATCGCGAACCTCGCCCGGTTGCAGCCGGTGCGCGGACGGCTGGAACGCGCTGCCATCGCGCGCAGCGGTGCTCCGGTCTATGTCGACTATGCCCATACCCCCGACGCGATCGAGGCGGCGATCGCCGCGCTTAAGCCCCATGCGGGCGGGCGGCTGATCGTCGTGATCGGCGCGGGCGGCGACCGCGATCCGGGCAAGCGCGAGGTCATGGGGCAGGTCGCGTCGATACATGCCGACCGGGTGATCGTGACCGACGACAACCCGCGTACCGAAGACCCCGCCGCCATCCGTGCGCAGGTGATGCGCGGTGCCACCGGCGCGGTCGAGATCGGCGACCGTCGCGCGGCCATCGCCGCCGCTATCGCCGAGGCGGGGGAGCAGGATATCGTGCTGATCGCCGGCAAGGGGCATGAACAGGGCCAGATCGTCGGCGATCTCGTCCTGCCCTTCGACGACGTGACCGTGGCGCGGGAGTGTGCGGCATGACCGCGCAGGCTCCGACCAAGACGCCCCCGGTGGACAAGGCCGATGCCGCACAGCCCGACGCCCCCGCACGGGTTCGGCCCAAGCTGTCGCTGCATTATGGCGCGAAGACCGCCGAGGACCGCAAATGACCTTGTGGACCGCGCAGGAGATTGCCGCAGCGACCGGCGGAACGGCTTCGGCCGACTTCGGCGTTTCGGGCGTTGCCTTCGACAGCCGGGAGGTTGGCCCCGGCGACCTGTTCGTCGCCATGTCGGGCGAAGCGACCGATGGTCACCGCTTCCTCGACCAGGCGTTCGGGCAGGGGGCGGCGGGCGCGCTGGTCAGCACCCCGACCGATCATCCGCATGTCCGCGTCACCGACAGCTTCCACGCGCTTGAAGACCTGGCCCGTGCCAGCCGGGCGCGCACGCAGGCGACGATCATCGGCGTCACCGGGTCGGTCGGGAAGACCAGTGCCAAGGAAGCGCTCTACGCAGCCCTGGAACGCGGTTGGCGCGGGGCGGTGCACCGTTCGGTCAAGAGTTACAACAACCATACCGGCGTGCCCTTGAGCCTCGCGCGGATGCCGCGCGACGTCCGTGCGGGCGTGTTCGAGATGGGCATGAACCATGCGGGCGAGTTGTCCGCACTGACCGCGATGGTGCGCCCGCATATCGCGATCGTCACCGCCATCGCGCCAGCGCATACCGAATTCTTCCCCGACGAAAGCGCCATCGCCGACGCCAAGGGCGAGATTTTCCAGGGGCTTGAGCCCGGCGGCACCGCGATCGTGCCCTATGACAGCCCGCATCGCGACCGCCTGATCGCCGCCGCCCGGCCCCATGCCGACCGGATCGTGACTTTCGGCTTCGACCCCGCCGCCGACGTCCGCGCGGTCGAGGCGATGCGTGGGCCGAACGGCGGCAGCTTCGTGACGGCGAAGCTGGGCGACAAGGAGCTGAACTTCACCCTGTCCCAGCCGGGGCGGCATTGGGTGTCCAATGCGCTGGCGGTGCTGGCGGCGGTCGATGCGGCGGGCGGCGATCTGGGGCTGGCGGGCCTTGCGCTGGCCGAGCTGGGCGGACTGGCCGGGCGGGGCGTACGGTTCCGTACGCCGCAAGGCGCGCTGGTCATCGACGAGAGCTACAACGCCAATCCCGCTTCGATGCGCGCGACGCTGGCCGTACTGGCCGAGGAGCCGGGCCGCCATGTCGCGGTGCTCGGCGAGATGCGCGAACTGGGCGAGGACTCCGCCGATTATCACGCGGGGCTGGCCGAGCCGATCGTGGCGGCGCGCGTCGAACGGGCGCTGCTGGTCGGCGAATCGATGACGCCGCTGGCCGCCGCGCTTGAGGGGCGGGTCGATTTCGTCCATGTGGCGGATGCGAAGGCCGCGCGCGAGGCGCTGGCCGCTATCATCGCACCCGATGACGTGGTGCTGATCAAGGGGTCGAACGGAGTCGGGCTGTCGCGTGTCGTGGCGGCCCTGCGCGGCGATACTCCAACGGGCGGGGCGTGAGTTAGATGCTGTACTGGATCGCGGAGCATCTCGGTTTTCCGGGGCTTCTCAATCTCATCCGTTACCAGTCGTTCCGCACCGGCGCGACGGTGGCGACCGCGCTGTTCATCGGCCTGATCATCGGGCCGCGCTTCATCGGCTGGCTGCGCGTCCGCCAGGGCAAGGGGCAGCCGATCCGCGCCGACGGGCCGCAGACCCACCTCGCCAAGCGCGGCACGCCGACCATGGGCGGGCTGATGATCCTGACCAGCATGACGCTGTCGATCCTGATCTGGATGAACGTGTTCAATCCGTTCGTCTGGGCGTGCCTGTTCGTGACCTTGGGCTTCGGCGCGATCGGGTTCCTCGACGATTACGACAAGGTGCGCAAAGCCTCGACGGCAGGCGTGTCGGGCAAGACCCGGCTGCTGCTGGAGTTCGCCATTGCGGGCGTCGCGGCGTGGATCATCATGGGGCAGAACGGGCCGCATCTGTACCTACCCTTCACCTCGCGCATGTATCTCGATCTCGGCTACTTCTACCCGCTGTTCGCCGCCTTCACGATCGTCGCGTTCGGCAATGCGGTGAACCTGACCGACGGGCTCGATGGGCTCGCGACGATGCCGGTCATCATCGCCAGCGTCGCCTTCATGGTCATCGTCTATCTGGCGGGTAACGTGAAGTTCGCCGATTATCTCGGCATTCCGCATGTGCCGGGTGCGGGCGAGCTGGCGATCTTCTGCGGCGCGGTGGTGGGTGCTGGCCTTGCCTTCCTGTGGTTCAACGCGCCCCCGGCGGCCGTGTTCATGGGCGATACCGGCAGCCTGGCGCTGGGCGGCGCGCTCGGCACCATCGCGGTGGTCGCGCATCACGAGATCGTGCTGGGCATCATCGGCGGCCTGTTCGTGGTCGAGGCGATGTCGGTCATCATCCAGGTCTTCTTCTATAAACGGACCGGCAAGCGGGTGTTCCGCATGGCGCCGATCCACCATCATTTCGAACAGCTCGGCTGGTCGGAGCCGACGGTCGTGATCCGCTTCTGGATCATCGCCTTCGTGCTGGCGCTGGCGGGCCTGTCGACGCTGAAGCTGCGATGATCGTCGCCAGCGACTGGGCGGGGAAACGTTACGCGGTGCTGGGGCTTGCACGCTCCGGCGCCGCGACCGTTTCGGCATTACTGGCGGGCGGGGCTAGGGTTGTTGCGTGGGATAGCGATCCCGAGAAGCGCGAGGCCTTGGCTCCCCTCCCCTTCAGGGGAGGGGCTGGGGGTGGGGCCTCGCCGCAAACTGTACGGCCTGAGGATGCGCCCCACCCCAACCCCTCCCCTGAAGGGGAGGGGCTTGTTGTTGCGCCGCTCGACGACCTGTCAGGCTTCGACGCGCTGGTCGTGTCGCCGGGCGTGCCGCTCAACACCCATCCGCTGGCCGCTGCCGCCCGAGCTGCTGGCGTGCCGGTCATCGGCGACATCGAACTCTTCGCCCAGGCGCGGCATGACCTGCCGCCGCATAAGGTCGTCGGTATCACCGGCACCAACGGCAAGTCGACCACCACCGCGCTGGTCCATCATATCCTGAAGACGGCGGGCGTGCCGACCCTGATGGGCGGCAATATCGGCCTGCCGATCCTGCGGCAGGAGCCTCTGCCCGAGGGCGGGGTCTATGTGCTGGAGCTGTCCAGCTATCAGATCGACCTGACGCAAAGCCTGGATTGCGACGTGGCAGTGCTGCTCAACATCACGCCCGATCATCTCGACCGCTATGACGGGTTTGCGGGCTATGCCGCGTCCAAGGCGCGGCTGTTCGCGATGCAGTCGGCGGGCCATGTCGCGGTCATCGGCACGGGCGACGAAGCCTCGGCCAATATCGCGCAGGGGCTGGCCGGACGGACCGATGACCTCGTCGCCATCGCAGCCAGCGCGATCGACCAGAGCCGCTGGTCCGCGTTGCAAGGCCCGCACAATGCCCAGAACGCGCAGGCGGCCATTGCCGTCGCCCGTGCGCTGGGCATCCGCGAGGATGCGATCGAGGCAGGTCTCGCCAGCTATGCCAGTCTGCCGCACCGGATGCAGCAGGTCACGACGCGCAACGGCGTGGCGTTCGTCAACGACTCCAAGGCAACGAACCCCGAATCCACGGCGCCCGCACTGGCAGCTTTCCCCCGCGTCCACTGGATCGTCGGCGGCAAGCGCAAGGGCGACGATCTCGACGCCTGCACCGCGCATCTGGATCATGTCGTCGCGGCCTATACCATCGGCGAGGCTGCGCCTTTGTTCTTCGGCCTGTTGAAGGACAAGGTGCCCGTGGTCGAACAATCCGGCACGCTCGAGACGGCGGTCGCCCATGCCGCCGCTGCCGCGCAACCCGGTGACACGGTGCTGCTGTCCCCCGCCTGCGCCAGCTTCGACCAGTTCCGCGACTACGAAGCGCGCGGCGACGCTTTCCGCGCGGCGGTGGAGGCCCTGGCATGAGCGAGCGTGCGCCCAAGACCCCGCGTCCCGGCCTGATCGGGTCGATGAAGGGACGCGGCGGACGCGGCGACCGCTCGCCGCTGGGCACTTGGTTCTGGGACATCGACCGGGTGCTGCTGCTGCTCACCCTGTTCCTGATCGCGATCGGCCTGATCGCGGTCGCCGCCGCCAGCCCCGCCACCGCGATGCGCTATTCGGGCGAGCATCGGAAATTCGCGCCGCTCTATTATTTCTGGCGACAGGTGATGTGGGTCGGCGTCTCGCTGCCCGTGCTGTTCATCGTGTCGATGCTGCCGGTCGTCACCGCGCGGCGCATGGCGGTGCTGGGCACGGCGGTGCTGATCGCCGTCCTCGCCGTGACGCCCTTTATCGGCGTGTCGATCAACGGCGCGCGGCGCTGGGTCGGGTTCGGGATCGCGCAGTTTCAGCCTTCCGAGTTCCTGAAGCCGATGTTCATCGTGACGACGGCCTGGATCTTGTCGCTGCGGGCCAAGGAAAAGGATCTGCCCGCCACGCTCATTACCATGGGCATGACGGCGCTCGTTGCGGGATTGCTGATGCTGCAACCCGATTTCGGGCAGACGATCGTCTTCTGTCTGGTCTGGGTCGCGCTGTTGATGATCTCGGGCACGCCGATGCGGGTGATGCTGGCGATCGGATCGCTGGCGCCGATCGGGCTGGTCACCGCCTATATGTTCTATGGCGTGGCGCGCAGCCGCATCAATGCGTTCCTCTTCCCCGATGTCGATGGCGAGGGTGCGGCCGACCATTTCCAGGTGAACGCCGCGCACAACACGCTGACCGCGGGCGGCTGGACCGGGACGGGGCCGGGCGGGGGCACCGCCAAGTTCGGCCTGCCGGAGGCGCATACCGACTATATCTTCTCGGTGATCGGCGAGGAGTTCGGGCTGATCGCCTGCTCGATCATCGCGCTGGTCTTCCTGGCGATCGTGGTGCGCGTGTTCGTGAAGCTGCTTGACGAACAGGACGAGTTCAAGCTCTACGCCGCCTCCGGGCTGGCGGTGCAGTTCGGCGCGCAGGCGCTGATCTCGATGGCGGTGAACACGGGGCTTGCGCCCTCCAAGGGGATGACCCTGCCGTTCATCAGCTATGGCGGCTCGTCGATGATCGCGCTGTCGATCGGGATGGGGTTGTTGCTGGCATTTACCCGGCGCAACCCGTTCCTGACGCGCAGCCCCTATGTAGTCAGGTGGAGCGGGCAATGAGCCGTCACTTCGTCCTCGCTGCCGGAGGCACCGGTGGCCATATGGTTCCCGCCGCCGCGCTGGCGGCCGAGCTGACCCGGCGCGGCCACCGCGTCGCCTTGGTGTCCGACGCGCGCGGCGTGCGCTTCCCGGGACTGTTCGAGGATATCCAGACCCACGTCCTGCCCGCCGGGCGTTTTTCGGGCGGGCCGGTCGGCTGGGCCAAGGCGCTGCGTGAGATGTGGCGCGGCCGGGCGATGGCGCGCGAACTCTATAAGACGTTTCGTCCGGCGGCGGTGATCGGTTTCGGCGGCTATCCGGCGATGCCCGCTTTGCTGGCGGCGTTCGCGGAAGGCATTCCAACCGCGATCCACGAGCAGAATGCCGTGCTGGGCCGGGTCAACCGGCTCGTCGCGGGCAAGGTCGATGCGATTGCGCTGTCCTATGAGGATACGCAGCGACTGAGCGCCAAACATGCCGACAAGACCCGGCTGGTCGGCAATCCGGTGCGCGACCAGGTGCTGGCGCTGCGGTCGCGGCCCTATCCGCTGCTGGAGGAGGACGGCATCTTCCGCGTCCTCGTCACCGGCGGCAGCCAGGGGGCGAGCATCCTGAGCCAAGTCGTGCCCGATGGCCTCGCCATGCTGCCCGTGACGTTCCGGCGACGGTTGCAGGTGACGCATCAGGCGCGGATCGAGGATATCGACGCGGTTCGCGCCAAATATGCCGAGCATGAGATTCCGGCCGAACTCGCCACCTATCTGCCCGACCTGCCCGAGCAGCTGGCCTGGGCGCATCTGGTGATCGCGCGGGCGGGCGCTTCGACGCTGGCCGAGCTGACCGTGGCGGGCCGCCCGGCGATTCTGGTGCCGCTGCCTAGTGCCACCGACGATCACCAGACGGTGAACGCGCGCGAGATGACCAAGGCGGGCGGCGCGCGCACCATCGCGCAGGGCGACTTCACGCCGGTGGAACTGGCGAAGCAGATGCAGAAGCTGGGCCTCGACCCGGCGGCGCTGGAGAATGCGGCGGGCCGCGCGCGCGCCTGTGGACGACCCGAGGCGGCGAGCGACCTCGCCGACCTGGTCGAAAGCCTCGACGCGCCGCGCATGGTCTTGCCGGTGGGCAAATCGCAAAGGACTCAGAATTTGGCGGGAGCAGGCGCATGAAGGGCGTCGCCACGGATATCGGCACGATCCACTTCGTCGGCATCGGCGGCATCGGCATGTCGGGCATTGCCGAGGTGATGAAGAATCTCGGCTACCGCGTGCAGGGATCGGACGTAGCCGAGGGCTATGTCGTGCAGGGCCTGCGGACCAAGGGTATTCCGGTCGCCATCGGGCACGCTGCCGACAATCTGGGCGATGCAGCGGTGGTCGTGACCTCGACCGCGATCACCCGCTCCAACCCGGAAGTCGAAGCCGCGCTGGAACGCCGCATCCCCGTGGTTCGCCGGGCCGAGATGCTGGCCGAGCTGATGCGGCTGAAGTCCACCGTCGCGGTGGCGGGCACGCATGGCAAGACGACGACCACCTCGATGGTCGCGGCGCTGCTGGATGCCGGGGGTGTCGACCCGACCGTCATCAATGGCGGCATCATCAACAGCTATGGCTCGAACGCGCGGCTGGGTGCCTCCGACTGGATGGTCGTCGAGGCGGACGAGAGCGACGGCAGCTTCCTGCGGCTCGACGGCACGATCGCGGTCGTGACCAATATCGATCCCGAGCATCTGGACCATTACGGCTCGTTCGACCGGGTAAAGGACGCGTTCGTCGAATTCGTCGAGAACGTCCCCTTCTACGGCGCGGCGTTGCTCTGTCTCGACCACCCGGAGGTGCAGAACATCCTGCCGCGTGTCCGCGACCGGCGTGTCGTGACCTATGGCTTCTCGGCCCAGGCGGACGTGCGCGGCGTCAACGTCACGCCAATTCCCGGCGGCAATCGGTTCGAGGCGATCATCCGCCATCGCGACGGCACCGCGCGCTCGATCGAGGGAATCGAAATGCCGATGCCCGGCCGCCACAATGTCCAGAACGCGCTGGCCGCAATCGGCGTCGCATTGGAGCTGGGCATTGACGATGCGACCATCCAACAGGGGTTCAGCCAGTTCGGCGGCGTCAAGCGGCGCTTCACCAAGGTCGGCGAGATCGCGGTCGATGGCGGCGCGGCGACCGTGATCGACGATTACGGCCATCACCCGGTCGAGATCCGTGCGGTGCTGGCCGCCGCCCGCGAAGGCGCGCGGGGTCGCGTGATCGCGGTGGTGCAGCCGCATCGCTTCACCCGGCTTGGCAATCTGATGGAAGAGTTCCAGACCGCCTTCAACGATGCCGACCGCGTGCTGGTGACGCCGGTCTATGCGGCGGGTGAGCAGCCGATCGAGGGTGTGGACGCTTCCGCGCTGGTCGAGGGGCTGAAGCGGCGCGGGCATCGCTCGACCGCGACCGTGGCCGATGCGGACGCGCTGGCCGAGGAGCTGGCGGGGTCGATCCGTGCGGACGACATGATCGTCTGCCTGGGTGCGGGCGACATCACGAAGTGGGCGGCGGGCCTGGCCAGCGCCATCAAGGCGCGCCGATGAACCTGCCCGACACCGCCGGCCGATTGACCCCCGGCGCGCCGCTGGCGCCGCTCGTGTGGTTCAAGGCGGGCGGACCGGCCGAATATTTGCTGGAGCCGAAGGACACGGAGGACCTTTCGGCGTTTCTGAAGACGCTTGCAGGCGACGTGCCTGTCATGGCGCTGGGCCTCGGTTCCAACCTGATCGTACGGGATGGCGGCGTGCCGGGTGTCGTGATCCGTCTGGGCAAGCCGTTCAGCTACGCACGGGCGGGAGAGGGGCACGTCATCACCTGTGGCGGCGGCACCTCGGGCATCCTCGTCTCGTCCAATGCGCGCGATGCCGGGATCGGCGGGCTGGAGTTCCTGCGCTCGATCCCCGGCACGGTGGGTGGTTTCGTGCGGATGAATGGCGGGGCCTATGGGCGCGAGGTGGCCGATGTGCTGGTCTCCGCCACGGTCGTCCGCCGCGACGGCACGGTCGAGACGTTGGGCGTCGCCGACCTGGAATATACCTATCGTCATTCCAACCTGACCGACGGAACGGTGGTGGTCGAGGCGACCTTCCGGGGCCATGCCGCCGAACCCGCCGACATCCAGGCAGAGATGGACCGCATCGCCGCCGCGCGGGAGGCGTCGCAGCCGCTGCGCTCCAAGACCGGCGGTTCGACCTTCAAGAACCCCGAGGGGCACAAGGCCTGGGCGCTGGTCGACGCGGCGGGCTGTCGCGGGCTGACGCTGGGCGATGCGCAGGTGTCGGAAAAGCATTGCAACTTCCTTCTGAACCTCGGCAACGCCACGGCGGCGGAGATTGAGGCGCTGGGTGAGGGCGTGCGCGCCAAGGTCAAGGCGCAGTCGGGTGTGACGCTCGAATGGGAAATCCAGCGTGTCGGGGTGACGAAGTGAGTGCCGCCCGCGCAATCCTCCCCATCTCTGATGGGGAGGGGGACCGCCGCGAAGCGGTGGTGGAGGGGCGAGGGGCTTGCCCCTCCACCAGCCTGCGGCTGGTCCCCCTCCCCAAGCACAGCTTGGGGAGGATTGAAGAAGACTCCACGCCAACAACAAGGATCGCGTGATGCATATCGTCGTACTGATGGGCGGCTGGTCGGCGGAGCGGCCGGTGTCGCTGATGTCGGGCGCGGGCGTCGCCGATGCGCTGGAGCGGAACGGGCACCGCGTCACCCGCATCGACATGGGCCGCGATGTCGCGGCGAAGCTGGTCGAGGCCAAGCCCGACCTCGTGTTCAATGCGCTGCACGGCTCGCCCGGCGAGGACGGCACGGTGCAGGGGATGCTCGACCTGATGGGCATTCCTTATACCCATTCGGGGCTCGCCACCTCGGTCATCGCGATCGACAAGGTGCTGACCAAGCAGGCGCTCGTGCCCCACGGCATTCCCATGCCCGGCGGCCGCATCGTGAAGTCGGAGGAACTGTTCGCCGCCGACCCGCTGCCGCGCCCCTATGTGCTGAAGCCCGTCAACGAAGGCTCTTCCGTCGGCGTCGCGATCGTCACCGATACCAGCAACCATGGCAGCCCGATCGCGCGGGATGCCGCGGGTCCCTGGGCCGAGTTCGAGGAATTGCTGGCCGAACCCTATATCCGGGGCCGCGAACTGACGACCGCCGTGCTGGGCGGCCGCGCGCTGGGCGTCACCGAGTTGAAGCCGAAGAACGGCTGGTACGACTTCGACGCCAAATACACAGACGGCCTGACCGAGCATGTCTGCCCCGCGCAGATCCCCGACGAGATCGCCGAGGCGTGCAAGTCTCTGGCGCTGGAGGCGCATCGTATCCTGGGCTGTCGCGGCGCCTCGCGTTCCGACTTCCGCTGGGACGACGAGCGCGGGGTCGATGGGCTGTTCCTGCTGGAGGTCAACACCCAGCCGGGCATGACCCCGCTCAGCCTGGTGCCCGAACAGGGTCGCCATGTCGGCATGGATTATGACGCCGTGGTGCAGGCGATCGTCGACGAGGCCATTGCCTGGTACCGCGACAATCCGATTGATCGGAATCCGGCGGGATGAGCCGCACGATCAAGCGCGGCCCCCCGCCGCGCCGCCCGGTTCCGCGGCGGCGCCAGCCGGTCAAGCGCGTTACGCTGGCGCAGCGCCTGCTGGCCAAGGTGCCGGTCAGCGAAGAGACGATCAGGAAGGCCGTCACCTGGACGATCCTGGGCGGCGCGGGCGCGGCGGTGCTGGCGGTCGCGACCTATGTCGGGGTGCCCGGCATGATCGGCACCGCGATCGCCGAACAGGCGGGCCATGCCGGTTTCCGCGTCCAGCAGATCGAAGTGACCGGCCTGAAGCGCATGGACCGGATGACCGTCTATGCCGTCGCACTCGATCAGCAGAGCCGGGCGATGCCGCTCGTCAATCTGGAGGATGTCCGGGCCAAGCTGCTCCGCTATGGCTGGATCAAGGATGCGCATGTTTCCCGCCGCCTGCCCGACACGCTGCTGGTCGATATCGAGGAGCGGACCCCGGCGGCGGTGTGGCAGGATAACGGCCAGCTGACCCTGATCGACGCGGGCGGCGTGCTGCTGGAGCCGGTGCGGCCCGAGGCGATGCCCGACCTGCCGCTCATCATCGGGCCGGGCGCGAATTTGCAGGAGCCCGCCTATCAGGCGCTGCTGTCCGCCGCGCCCGCGCTGAAGCCGCGGGTGAAGGCGGCGACCTGGATCGGCAATCGTCGCTGGGACATCACCTTCGACAGCGGCGAGACGCTGGCTTTGCCCGAGGATGGGGCAGGGGCGGCGTTGATGAAGTTCGCGGCCATGGACGGCTCGCGGCCGCTGCTCGGACGCGGCTGGCTGCGCTTCGACATGCGCGACCCCACGAAGCTGGTTGCGCGAAAGCCCGGTTTGAATCAGAACCATGCGCTCGCCGATCCGGCCAAGGCCGGGGATATGGGCAGCGATCCGGCGTCCGGGAATGACGCGGACGGGGCGGCGTCCGACGGGGCGGCGGCTCCGGGGGCAGTACAGGGGTAGCAAGGTCATGGCAAAGATTGCGCCCGAAGGGTTGATTACCGCTCTGGACATCGGGTCGTCCAAGGTATCCGCGCTGATCGCGCGCAAGGGCGATGGCGGCGAGCTGATCGTGCTGGGCACCGGCCAGCGTGAGAGCCGGGGCGTCAAGCGCGGCTATATCGCCGACATGGGCGCGACCGAGGCGGCGGTGCGCGAGGCGGTCGAACAGGCCGAGCGGATCGCCGGGCTGAATATCGAGAATGTCTGGGTCGGCTTTTCGGCCGGTGGCCTGGTGTCCGACGTGGCCGAGGTCGAGTTCGAGCTGGGCGGTCACCGCGTCGAACAGGGCGATATCGACGCGCTGCTGGCGGCCGGGCGCAACTCGATCGATCCGCAGGGGCGCATGGTGCTGCATGCGCAGCCCGCGCTCTATACGCTGGACGGGCTGACCGGCGTGAAGAAGCCGCTGGGGCTGCATGCCGACCGGCTGGGCGTGCATATCCATGTCGTCGCCGCCGATGGATCGCCGGTGCGCAATCTCGACCTGTGCGTCCGCTCGGCGCATCTGGAGGTGAAGTCGATCATCGCCGCCCCCGTTGCGACGGGGCTGGCCTGCCTGTCGGACGAGGAGCGCGAGCTGGGCGTCGCGCTGGTCGAGATGGGGGCGGGGATCACCAATGTCTCGCTGTTCGCCGGGGGGATGCTGGTCGGGCTGTGTTCGCTGCCCATGGGCGCGGCGGACATTACCGATGATGTGGCCTCGGCCTTCGGGACGCGCCGCCAGATGGCCGAGCGGATGAAGTGCTTCCACGGCTCGGCCAATGCCTCCCCGCGCGACAATCACGACATGATCCAGGTCACGCCGATCTCAGCCGAGGATGGCGGCGACACGATGCAGATCACCAAGGCGCAGCTGATCGGCGTGATCCGCCAGCGGCTGGAGCATCAGATGGGCGAGATCCGCAAGGCGCTCCAGCATCTGAAGTTCGAGGGGCCGGTCGGGCGCCAGGTCGTGCTGACCGGCGGCGGCGCGGAGCTGAAGGGCATCGCCGATTATGCGCAGCAGGCGCTGGGCCGCTCGGTTCGGATCGGCCGGCCGCGCGGGCTGACCGGCCTGCCCGATGCGCATGGCGGACCCGCTTTCGCGACGCTGGCGGGTCTGGCTTTCTATGCCGCGACCGACCCGATCGACCTGCGCAGCATCCCCGCGGTGAACCAGACGGTACACCGGCCGAGCGGCATGGGGCTGTTCCGACGGCTGATTCAGGCGGCCAAGGCAAATTATTAAGCAAATCTGCCCGAAGCTGGGCAGTTTTGGGTTGGCACCGGGCCGGTCGCTGGTGCATCAACAGTTATTCAGGGGCCTGGTCTTAGCGTATCGACCGGGAACGGCGGAGTAGAATTGGGATGAGCATCGAATTCATCGCACCCGAGGTCGACGAGCTGACGCCGCGTATCGCGGTGATCGGCGTCGGCGGTGCCGGCGGCAACGCGATCGCGAACATGATGCGCGCCGAGGTACAGGGCGTGGATTTCCTCGTCGCCAACACCGACGCGCAGGCATTGAAGCAGTCGATCGCGCCGCAGCGTATCCAGCTGGGTGCCAAGATCACGCAGGGCCTGGGCGCGGGCAGCCGTCCCGAGATCGGCCGCGCGGCCGCCGAAGAGACGATCGACGACCTGTCGCGTCTGCTCGAGGGTAGCCATATGTGCTTCATCGCCGCGGGCATGGGCGGGGGCACCGGCACCGGTGCGGCCCCGGTCATCGCCAAGGCGGCGCGCGACATGGGCATCCTGACGGTCGGCGTCGTGACCAAGCCCTTCGCCTTCGAGGGCAATCGTCGCGCCAAGTCGGCGGACGGCGGCATCGAAGAGCTTCAGAAATATGTCGACACGCTCATCGTCATCCCCAACCAGAACCTGTTCCTGATCGCCAACGCCAACACGACCTTCAAGGAAGCGTTCGCGATGGCGGACGAGGTGCTGCAGCAGGGCGTGCGCGGCATCACCGACCTGATGGTCATGCCGGGCCTCATCAACCTCGACTTCGCCGACGTGCGTTCGGTGATGCAGGAGATGGGCAAGGCGATGATGGGCACCGGTGAGGCCACCGGCGACAATCGCGCGATCGAGGCGGCGCAGAAGGCGATCGCCAACCCGCTGCTCGACGGCGTGTCGATGCAGGGCGCCAAGGGCGTCATCATCTCGATCACCGGCGGCGACGACATGCGCCTGCTGGAGGTCGACGAGGCCGCCAACCATATCCGCGAGCTGGTCGATCCCGACGCCAACATCATCTGGGGTTCGGCGTTCAACCCCGAGCTGGAAGGCCGCATCCGCGTGTCGGTCGTGGCGACCGGCATCGATGCCGACCTCAAGGTCGCGCCGTCGCCTTCGGAAGCGAACCGCAGCGGCTTCAGCATGGGCGGCATGGCCCGCAAGTCGGACGATACGCCCAGCTATCGCCCGAGCGAGCCCGCCGCCGCGCCTGCGCCGCAGGCCAGCGTGGCTCCGGCCGCCCCGGTCGAGCAGCCGGTCGCGGCCCCTGCGCCCGCACCGCTGGCGGCTCCCGTCGCGTCGAGCGTCGCTGCGCCGGTCGCCAAGCCCGCACCTGCACCGGCCCCCGCGCCGGTGGCGGATGACGAACTGGTGCTGGGTGCCGACACCATCGTTCCGGCTCCGGCTCCCGCCGCGCCGTCGCATCCCGCCGCGGTCGAGCCCGCACCGGGCAGCGACGAAGCCCGCCGCCGCTGGCTTGCGCCCGGCAGCGAAGCCGGTGAAGCGCCCGCACAGCCCGCGCCGCGCGTGAAGCTGGGCGGTACGCTGTTCGAGCGTATGTCGAACGCGGCGCGTGGTGCGCAGCGTGACGAGAATGCGCAGGGCGGGTCGGACTCGTCGCTGGACATTCCGCGCTTCCTGCACCGGCAGAACAACCAGTAATTTCCGGCCCGCTCGCCGGGTATTCCGGACCGATATCAGGCCCGTGCGACAGGATCGCGCGGGCCTTTTTCGTGCGCTCGGCGATGGGGAGGGGCGCCCGGTCGAGGAGGCCCGTCCTCGCCCCATCTTACAGGAATTTCACTCGCCTGGGGCGGCCCCCGATGCGATCCGTTCCCCGGAAAAGCCGCCCCCGCGCGGCGGCACCCGGACAAGGAGAACACAATGCGCTTCAAGCCCCTGAAATCCTGTGTAATGGCCGCCAGCGCGGCGCTGGCCCTTGCGCCGATGACGGGCATCGCCTCGGCCGAGCCAGCGCCCGGCCACGGCCGTATCCATGCCTTCCGCCTGTTCACCGGCCCCGACGGCAACTCGCATGTCGAGGAGGGCAGCGTGACGCCCGGCGTGCCCAGCGCGGTCGAAAGGATTCATTTCAAGACGACCGCGCCGCATTCGCGTTTCGACTGGCACAATGATCCCGAGCCGCAATATGTGCTGACCCTGGCAGGCACGTTGAAGTTCGTGACCCGCACGGGCGAGAGCTTCACCCTGCGTCCCGGTGACGTGCTGGTCGCGGAGGATCATACCGGCACCGGCCATGCCTGGACCATGCTGGGGGATCAGCCATGGAACCGTGCCTATGTGGTGCTGGCAAAAGGCGCGAAGACCTCGTTCGTGGCCGATCCGCACCGCTGAACGCACGGGGTGTGGGGTGCGGGGACGTGGTGTTTGCCTGTTGGTCGACGGTCCGGAGCACTCGGGCGCGCTGGCGATGGGTTAACCATTGCCGCGCGCCGGAAAACACGCTTTATGGGCGATAGTCCCATGACGTTCGCATTTTTTCCCCGCGCTTCGCTCGCGCTCGCGTTGGCCCTCGCCGCCGCGCCCGTGCCCCTTCTCGCACAGGAGGTGGTGCAGCCGCTTCCCGGCACCACCGATGCCGACAAGCTGGGGGACGTAATGCGCCGCGTCGCGCAGAACCCCCGCAATGTCGATGCGCTGGTCGAGGCGGCGGAGCTGTCCATCCATCTCGACGACCTGTCGGGCGCCGCCTCCCTGCTGGCGCGTGCCGAGAAGGTCGACGCCCGCGATCCCCGGATCAAGGCGGGGATGGCCTCGATCCTGGTCCGGTCGGAACGGCCCGGCGAGGCGCTGCGCTATTTCACCCAGGCCGAGGCGGCGGGCCTTGCCCCGGCCAAGTTCGCGGGCGATCGGGGCCTGGCCTATGACCTGATCGGCGATCAGGCGCGGGCGCAGCGCGATTACCGGCTGGCGCTGGCCAATGGCGCGGGTGACGAGATCATCCGCCGCTATGCGCTGTCGCTGGGCATTTCCGGCCAGCGCGATCAGGCGCTCGAACAGCTCGATCCGCTTCTGCGCAAGACCGACCGTGCCGCCTGGCGTGCGCGCGCCTTCATCCTGGCGATGGGGGGCGACCTGCCCGAGGCGACGCGGATCGCCTCGACCATGATGCCGCCGCAGCTGGCGCAGGGGCTGCAACCCTTTTTCCAGCGGCTGCCCAGCCTGCCCGCCGTCGACCGCGCCTTTGCCGTGCATTTTGGTGAAACCCGCGCGACGCCCGAACGGCTGGCCGATGCAAGGCTGGCCCCGAACCTGCCGCCGCTGACCCCGGAAGCCCCGGTGGCGCTGGCCTCTGCGCCCGTGGCGACGCCTGCGCAGGTGACGACGCGCGACGCGCGACGGCGCGGCGGGCGCAATGCACGCGGTGTGGCGATGGCGGCCAATACGACGCCGGTCACGCCCGCGCCGGTGCAGATCGCATCGACGCCGACGCCCCGCGTCGTGGCGGCGGCTTCGCCGATGCGGATGGTCCAGCCGCTGCCCCAATCGCAGGCAACCCCGCAGGCGGCTCCAAAAACGCAAGTCCAGCCGCAACCGCAGCCGGGCTTCACCAGTGCGTTGCCGACGGCATCCGAAACCCGTGCGCCGGTAGCCATGGCATCGAACACCGCGCAGCCGATGATCCAGCCATTGCCCGCCGCGCCCGTGACGGCGCCCGCGACGCCCGCCTCGGTGACCTCGAGCCCGACCACCGCCACCGCGATGGTCCAGCCGCTGCCCGCCGCCGCCCCGTCGACGCCGCCGCTCCAGATGGTGCAGGCGGTGCCCGCACCGGACCCCGTGCCCGTCAGGCCCGCGCCGGTTGCCATGGCCATGGTCCAGCCGGTCCCCAGCCAGGTCGAAGAGCCGGCACCCGCCCCGCGCCCGACACGGGTCGCGGCCCGTCGCACCCCGCCGACCCCGGCACGTGGGGTTCGGGAAGACTCGGTGCTGGCGCGGATCGTCGCCAATCTCTCCATCCCTGCCTCCGAACTCGGCGTGGAAGGTCCCGAGCGTCCCGCCGCCATCGCGGCCAGCACGCCGGTGAGCAGCGGCGCGCAGCGCGTCGTCGCAGAGGCGCGCAGCAAGGCGGAGCGCGATCGCGAAGCGCGGGAAAAGGCCGAGGAGGTGGCGGAAGCCGCCCCGCGTGCGCCCACCGCCGCTGAACGCAAGGCCGCCGCCGCCAAGGCTGCGGCCGAGAAGAAGGCGCTGGCCGCCAAAAAGGCCGAGGCCGAGAAAAAGGCGCTCGCCGCCAAGGAAGAGGCCGAGGAAAAGAAGCGCGCGCGGGCCAATCCCGAGCGTATCTGGGTCCAGGTCGCGGGCGGCGCGAACGAGAACGACCTGCCCAAGGCCTGGGCCGCGACCAGGGCGAAGGCGCCCGAGCTGTTCGCCGCGCACAAGGGGTACAAGACCCCGCTGCGCGCGACCTACCGGGTCCTGACCGGCCCGTTCAAGACCGATGCGGAGGCGCGCGCCTTCGTCAACCAGCTCGCCAAGAAGGGGGTCTCGGCCTTCCCCGTGACCAGCGACGCAGGGCAGGCGGTGACGCGGCTCGACGCCAAGTGAGCCGCTTCGCCCCCTGGGCTTCCTATCCCGAACAGAGTCGGGGCCGCCGTCATGACGAAGCGAGCGGACTGGCGCGCGGGCCACGCGATGCATTCCAGCGCGACCGCGACCGGATCATCCATTCGATCAGCTTCCGTCGGCTGCGCCACAAGACCCAGGTCTTCATGGCACCCGACGGCGACCATTTCCGCGTCCGCCTGACCCACAGCCTGGAGGTCGCGCAGATCGGTCGGACGATCGCACGGACACTCGGGCTGAACGAGGACCTGACCGAGGCGCTGTGCCTGGCGCATGATATCGGCCATCCACCCTTCGGCCATGCGGGCGAGGATGCGCTGAAGGCCGCGCTCGCCGGGCAGGGCGGCTTCGATCATAACGGCCATACGCTGCGCACCCTGACCGAGATCGAACGGCCCTATCCGCGCTGGGACGGGCTGAACCTCAGCTGGGAGACGCTGGAGGGGCTGGCCAAGCACAATGGGCCGGTGCGCCATCCGGGGTGGGCCTTGCAGGAGGCGGATGCCGGCTTTCTGCTCGATCTGGACAGCCATGCCTCGCTGGAGGCGCAGGTCGCGGCGCTGGCGGACGATATCGCCTATGACAATCACGATATCGATGACGGCCTGCGCGCCGGGCTGCTGACACTCGACCAGTTGCTGGCCGTGCCGCTGGTCGCACGCGGCTGGGATGCGGCCCGGGCGCAATTCCCCGATGTCCCGCCCAAAAGGCTGGCGAGCGAACTGATCCGCTCACAGATCGGGGTAATGGTCAACGATCTGGTCGCCGAAACCCGCACTCGCATCGCCGAGAGCGGGGTGGGGGACGTGGCCGATGTCCGCGCGGCGGGCCGGGCGCTGGTCGGCTTTTCGGACGCGATGCGGATCGAGGAGCGCGACCTGAAGCGCTTCATGTACGCCAATCTCTACCACCACCCCCTCCAGCTGGCGGCGGCGGACGCGGCCCACGGCATCGTGAAGGGCCTGTTCGCGGCCTATCGCGCCGACCCTGCGCAACTGCCGGAGGAGTGGCGCGAGCGGTTGCCGACCGAGGAACCGGCGCGCAGTCGGCACATCGCCGATTTCATCGCCGGGATGACCGATCGCTATGCCGTCCGATGCTATCGGGAGATTGTGGGCGCGATCGATCTGCCGGAGGGGTTTTAGAGGCGTCGTCATGCCTCGGCCGGTGGCGGATCGTTCTTAACCGGATGACGGGCATATTGGGTGGCCTGATCGCAGATGGCATACCAGTCGGGTTTTTCATCGACAAACTCGTGAAACCGGACACGGAGGGGTAGCTCGCTGTCAAAGCAGTGAGCGTTGATAGGAAAGGACGTCCCGACGCCAGGCTCGCCCAGCGCCGTGCCGCATTCGCCACAGAAGTGGCGATTATAGAGATAGGGTGGTTCCGCTGCCAATCGCCGGACGGAATCCTGCCCCTTGATCCACGTGAAGGTCGACGCCTCCACGAAGACAAAGGTGCTGGCCCCGACCTTGCGGCAACGGGTGCAGTGGCACGTCGCCATCATGGTGGGCGGAGCCGAGAGGTGGAACTCCACGCGACCACATGCGCAACTCGCCATCCATTTCGTCATGATCTTTTCTCCTGCCAGGACATTGGCTGAAGGCCGTCGATCGCATAGTCATGCTGACACCGTTGTGTCAGTATGGGCTGGGGACCTCTTATGCGTCGGGCCGATCGCCTGTTCGAAATCGTCCAGATATTGCGGCGGGCCAAGCGGCCCATCTCCGCCCTGTCGGTGGCGGCGGAACTGGAGGTGTCGCTACGCACGGTCTATCGCGACATCGCATCGCTGATGGCGCAGCGCGTTCCGATCCGCGGGGAGCCGGGGATCGGCTATATTCTGGAACGCGGTTTTGACATGCCGCCGCTGATGCTGACCAGCGATGAACTGGATGCGGTCGTGCTGGGCGCGCACTGGGTAGCCAGCCGTGGCGAGCCCGAACTGGCCAGGGCGGCGCAAAACCTGATCGCCAAGATCGAGGCCAGCGTGCCGGAGGCCTTGCGCGGGCATATTGCAGAGCCTGCCACCAGCATTGCCCCCGTCGAAGCGCCGGAGGAGCGTGTGGATGCTTCCCTCCTCCGCCAGGCGATCCGGTCCAATCGAAAGGTGACGATCGAATATAGGTCGGATCGCGGTGCGATATCCCATCGTGTCGTCTGGCCTGTGCTGCTGGGCTATCGCGACAGTGGCCGTATCATGGCGGCCTGGTGCGAACTACGCGGTGCCTTCCGATATTTTCGGACCGACAGGATGTTATCGGCCACCGTATTGGAGGCACCCGTCCCGCAGCGTCGAGCAATTTTGCGTGCGCAATGGCAGGCCGCGATGGATGAAGAGCGGGAAGGATATCGCCGAGCCGCAGCGCCGGAGGGCGCTTCGGGCTCTTGCAACGGATAGAAACGTTTCACGAAAAAGCCCCATGTGTCCCATCGGACACACGGGGCTTTTTTCGTTCAGCCGTCAGGCCAAGCTCAGCGAGCGCTGGTCTCCACGCCGGCACCCAGCGCGCCGCGGGCTTCGTCGGTGGTGAAGGCGACCGGGGTGTTGCCGGTCGTGCCGGTCACGCGGTGGCCCTTCACGACGAAGCGGAACGGCTCGCCGCCCGGATAGCGATGACCCTGAATCACCGACTGGCCGTTCGCGTCCGAACGGGTATAGACATAGGTGCTGCCCTCGTGAACGAAGCGCTGCTCGCCCTCGGCGGCGATCGCACCGATGGTGGGGATGGCGGCGGCGACGGTGGCGGCCAGGATCAGAATGGTCTTGCGCATGATCGAAACTCCCGCATGTGCGTTGAGCCGGATCAGGTCCTCTCGCGCGTTGTCCGCGCTTTACTTTCGTATACCGAAATATTGCGATGCAGCATTGTCAGCAACTGCAAAGGGATTCCGCCTGATTGCACTTGGTGCAATCGTCCCGCGCCCTTGCACGCCAAGATTTGAAGCGAGCGTCCGATTTCGCTAGAGCGCAACGCTTTGCTACCCCGATCGGACGATGTGATGACCCTCTACACCCGCTTTGCCGCGCATATCGACGCGGCGCTGGACACGCTGGTCGCCGCCGGCACGCTGCCCGGCGGGCTGGATCGCCGCAACGTGACCGTCGAACCGCCACGCGACGCCGGCCATGGCGACCTCGCCACCAACGCGGCGATGGTGCTGGCCAAGCCCGCAGGCACCAACCCGCGCGCGCTGGCCGAGGCGATCGCGGCCGAGCTGGGCAAGCTGGATGAGGTGGACAATGTTTCGGTCGCCGGGCCGGGCTTCCTGAACATGCGGCTGACCGAGGCGGCGTGGCGCGACGAGCTGGCGGCGATCCCGGCGGCGGGTGGCGATTATGGCCGTTCGACGCGCGGGCAGGGCGTGACCGTCAATATCGAATATGTCTCGGCCAATCCGACGGGGCCGATGCATATGGGCCATTGCCGCGGCGCGGTGGTGGGCGACGCGCTCGCCACGCTGCTGGAATTTGCGGGGCACAAGGTCATCCGCGAATATTATGTCAACGATGCGGGCGGCCAGGTCGACGTGCTCGCCCGTTCGGCGCATCTGCGCTACCGCGAGGCGCTGGGCGCGACGATCGAAATTCCCGAGGGTCTGTATCCGGGCGAGTATCTGAAGCCCGTGGGCGAGGCACTTGCCGCCGAGTTCGGCAACACGTTTGTTGACGCGCCCGAGAGCGAATGGCTGATCCTGTTCCGCACCCGCGCGGTGGCGGCGATGATGGCGATGATCCGCGAGGATCTGGCGCTGCTCGGCATCCATCACGATATCTTCTCGTCGGAAGCCGAGCTGCAGGCGGCGGGCAAGCCGGAGGCGGCCGAGGCCGAACTGCGGTCGCGTGGCCTTGTCTATGACGGCGTGTTGGAGGCCCCCAAGGGCGAGACGCCCGAGGATTGGGAGCCGGTCGAGCTGCCGCTGTTCCGCTCCAGCCAATATGGCGACGACCAGGATCGCCCGATCAAGAAGTCGAACGGCGCCTGGACCTATTTCGGCGCCGACCTGGCCTATCACTATCAGAAGGCGCAGACGGCGGATCAGCTGATCGACATCTGGGGCGCCGACCATGCGGGCACCGTCAAGCGGATCGTCGCCGCCGTCGAGGCGCTGACCGGCGGCAAGACCAGGTTCGACGTGAAGCTGGTGCAGATGGTCCGCCTGCTGCGCGGCGGCGAGCCGGTGAAGATGTCGAAGCGCGCGGGCAATTTCGTGACGCTGGCCGATGTGGTCCGCGAGGTCGGCAAGGACGTGGTGCGCTTCACCATGCTAACCCGCCGGGCGGACGCGCAGATGGACTTCGACTTCGCCAAGGTGGTCGAGGCGTCGAAGGACAATCCGGTCTTCTATGTGCAATATGCCCATGCGCGCATCGCCTCGCTGAAGCGGCGTGCGGCCGAGGCGGGCATTAGCCTTGAGAATGGGGGCGGCACCGCCGACCTGTCGCTGCTCGACGCCGAGGATCTGGCGCTGGTCAAGCTGGCCGCACAGTTCCCGCGCATCGTCGAGACGGCGGCGACCGCGCGCGAGCCGCATCGCGTGGCCTTCTATCTCTATGACCTCGCCGCCGCCTTCCATGCGGCCTGGAATGTCGGCAATGACCGGGTTGATCGTCGCTTCCTGATCGCGGACGATGCCGAACTGACCCGCGCGCGTCTTTTCCTCAGCGAGGGGATCGGGCAGATCATACGCAATGGTCTGGCGCTGATGGGCGTCGAAGCCGTGTCGGAGATGAAGTGATGGCGAACGAAACGGACGGCCGTGCCCTGGATCTGGACGAAGCGGATCGCCTGCCCTGGCTGGAAACCGTCGAGGCCGATGAGCCCGAGGGTGTCGGCATCGGGAAGGTGATCGCGCTCGTCATTCTGGGGCTCGCCATTCTGGCCGCGATCGGCTTCGGCTTCTACAAGTGGCAGGCGCATCGTGCAGCCGCAGACGGCGACGGCGCGGTGATCGCCGCGCCCGAGGGCGACTATAAGGTTCGCCCGGCCGATCCGGGCGGCCTGAAGATCAAGGGCGAGGGCAACACCGCCATCGCCACCAGCGCGGGCAAGCCCGGCGGCACCGGCGCGATCGACCTGCGCGCCGTGCCCGAGGCGCCGATGAACGGCACGCGTGTCGTGCCGAAGCCTGCCGAACCCAATGGCGGCCGTAACGCGGTGGCGCAGGTGCCGGAATCGGGCGGCAAGCTTGTCGCCCCCGCACCCGTCGCGGCGGCGCGTGCCCCCGCTGCGGCCCCGACCGGCGGTGCGATGGTCCAGCTGGGTGCCTATCCCAGCGAGTCCTCGGCCAATGCCGCCTGGGATCGCTTTTCGAAGCGCTTCTCCTACGTCGCCGCGCTAGGCAAGGTGGTCCAGCCCGTCGCCTCCAACGGCAAGACCCTGTATCGCCTGCGCGTGAATGCCGGGTCGGCCAACCAGGCCGCCGATATCTGCGGTCGCCTGCGCGTGGCGGGCGAAAGCTGCTTCGTCGCCAGCTGATCGCGCACCCATGATCCCCGTCATTTTCGGCCTGTCCGGCCCGGTGCTGACCCCCGACGAGCGGGCGTTCTTCGCCTCGGTCGAACCGGCGGGCTATATCCTGTTCAAGCGCAACATCGTCGACCGGGCGCAGGTCCGTGCGCTGACGGACTCGTTGCGGGACCTGGCGGGGCGGGACGATCTGGCCATCCTGATCGATCAGGAAGGCGGCCGTGTCGCGCGCATGGGGCCACCCGAATGGCCCGCTTTTCCCGCCGGGCCGGTCTTTGCGCAGCTATACGAAAAAGCGCCGATGTCGGCGATCCAGGCGATGCGCGCCAACGGCCAGGCGCTGGGCGTGATGCTGCGCGAGGTCGGTATCACCGTGGACTGCGCGCCGTTGCTCGACGTGGCGCAACCCGACACGACCGAGGCGATCGTCTGCCGCGCCTATGGCTCCGAGCCGATGCAGGTGGCCGCATTGGGCCGTGCCATGCTGGACGGGTTGGCGGCGGCGGGTGTGGTCGGGGTGGTCAAGCATATGCCGGGCCATGGCCGCGCACTGGTCGATTCGCACCATCTGTTGCCGACCGTCACCGCCGACGAGGCGGCGCTGGAAGTCGATCTCGAACCCTTCATCACGCTGTCCGACGCACCGATGGGCATGACCAGCCATATCGTGTTCGAGGCCTGGGACGCCGCGCGCCCCGCCACCCTGTCGCCGGTGGTGATCGAGCGGATCATCCGGGGGCGGATCGGTTTCGACGGCCTGTTGATGACCGACGATATCGACATGAAGGCGCTGTCGGGCACGGCAGGCGAAAAGGCGGCGGGGGCGCTGGCGGCCGGATGTGACCTGGTCCTAGATTGCTGGGCGCGGATGGACGAGATGGTCGAGATTGCCGGGCGCGTGCCCCCGATCACCGAAGCGGCGCGCGCACGCCTCGACCGCGCCATGGCAAGCGTAGGGGCAGGGAAGGGCGACTTCGCCGAACTGATCGCCCGCCGAGACGCACTGCTGGCGCTGACCCGCTAAATCCTCCCCATCTCCGATGGGGAGGGGGACCGCGCCCGCAGGGCGTGGTGGAGGGGCATGGTCCCATCCATCCCGCCCCTCCACCATCGCTGGCGCGATGGTCCCCCTCCCCAAGCGAGCTTGGGGAGGATTTGGAAAGGGCGAGGAAAGATACGTCGCCTGTCTCGCCATGGCTTCGCATCGCCGCTAAGTTCCCCGCGATGACGGGGGAACAGCTGACGCTTGATCTGGACGGGTGGGAGGGGCCGCTCGACCTGTTGCTGTCGCTGGCCCGTTCGCAAAAGGTCGATCTGCGGCAGATTTCGATCCTGGCCCTGGTCGAGCAATATCTGCGCTTCGTCGACAAGGCGGGGCGGATGCAGCTGGAGCTGGCCGCCGATTATCTGGTGATGGCCGCGTGGCTGGCCTATCTCAAATCCTCGCTGCTTCTGCCGCGCCAGCCCGAGGAGGAGCCGGACCCCGAAGAGATGGCGCTGCGCCTGCAACTCCGGCTGGAGCGGCTGGCGGCGATGCGGGAATGCGGCGCACGTCTGATGGCGCGCGACCGGCTGGGCCGTGACGTCTTCGCGCGTGGCGCGCCCGAGGGGCTGGCGGTGCAGCGCAAGGCGCTGTGGCAGGCCGAGCTGTACGACCTCATATCCGCCTATGGCCGGATCAACGCGCGCACCCGCCCGGTCATGCATGTCGTCGCCGATCGGCAGGTCATGACGCTGGAGGCCGCGCTGGAGCGGGTGTCGATGCTGGTCGGCAGCCGGATCGACTGGTCGGCGATCGAGACCTTCCTGCCCGACGGCAGCGAGCGATTGCGACGGTCGGCGCTGGCGTCGAGCTTCCTCGCGGTGCTCGAACTGGCGCGACAGGGTAAAGTCGAACTCCGCCAGGCGGCCCCTTTCGCGCCGCTGCTGATCCGCCAGCCCGCGCCATGACCGAGATCGACCCGATCGTCCGCGCCGTCGAGGCGGTGCTGTTCGCCTCGCCCGAGCCGATGAGCGTGGATTCGATCCGCGCCCATGTCGGCGTGGGGAGGGGGGGCGGCGATATCCGCGCGGCGCTGGAGCGGTTGGAGGCGCAGTATCGCGGGCGGGGCATCATGCTCGTGCGGCGCGGCGACCGCTGGCATTTCCAGACCGCGCCCGATCTGGCGCATCTGCTCCGCCGCGACCGGGAGGAAGCGCGCCGCCTGTCGCGCGCCGCCATCGAGACGCTGGCGATCATCGCCTATCACGAACCCGTCAGCCGGGCGGAGATCGAGGCGATACGCGGCGTCGCCATCTCCAAGGGCACGCTCGACGTGCTGATGGAGGCGGGCTGGGTACGCCCCGCCGGACGGCGCGAGGTGCCGGGGCGACCGCTAATCTATGCGACGACGCCCGCCTTTCTCCAGCATTTCGGGCTGACCAGCAGGCGGGACCTGCCGGGGCTGGAGGATCTGCGCGCCGCCGGGTTGCTCGATCCGGTCGATCTGGCGCTGGAGCGGATGGGGGACGAGGATATGCCCGACTCCGCCCCGGATTCGGGTGAGGAGGAACGCGATTGAGTGCTTTCCTTTGCGTCATGGCCGCGTCACAATGCTCCGCCACGGCCCTTGCATCCCCGATCGGGGGCCATGCCATCGCTCGACCATTGCCGTTGGCCCATTGCCGCTGGTGATGCCAAAGCCTAGATAGATAGAAATTCCAGGAGACGTGCCATGGGCAGCTTTAGCCCGATCCACCTTCTCGTCCTCGCGGTCGTCGCGATCCTTCTGCTCGGCGGCGGGCGTTTCTCGAACCTGATGGGCGATGTCGCCAAGGGTGTGAAGAACTTCAAGAAGGGCATGGCCGAGGAAGACGAGACGTCCGCCAAGCCGTCGGCGCGGATCGAGGCGCAGAAGTCGGCCGAGCCTGCCTTCGATCGCGATGGCGAGCGCGTGCGCGACGATCGCTGATCCCGGTCCGTTAAAGCCAGCAGCGGACTTTCATGTTCAACATCGATTCCAGCGAGTTCCTGCTGGTCGCCATCGTCGCGCTCGTCGTGATCGGTCCCAAGGACCTGCCCAAGGCGATGCGTGTCGTCGGCTATTGGGTGGGCAAGGCGCGCGGCGTCACGCGCCAGTTCCGCCAGGGCTTCGACAATATGGTCCGGGAGGCCGAGCTGGAGGAAATGGAAAAGCGCTGGGCCGCGGAGAATGAGCGGATCATGCGCGAACATGCCGCCGACGCGCCTCCGCATGTCGATGCCGAAGCGACGCCGCCGACGGCAACCCCGGCAGCCCTGCCGGATCACACGAGGCCCGATGCGCCGCACCGCGATCCCCAGGCGCACGACCACGGTGATGCTCAGGCGGATCACAGCGATCGGCCGGTGATGGTCGAAAAACCGGTCGTTTCGCCTGCGCCCATGGGCGAGCATCCCTCGCGCGGGACCGAGGGGGCAGCATCGTGAGCGACCAGGACGATATCGACGCCAGCCGCGCACCCTTGCTGGAGCATCTGATCGAGCTGCGTCGGCGGCTGCTGTACTGCATCATCGCGGTAGGGCTGGCCTTTGGCGTGTCGATGTATTTTTCGGAGTCGATCTTCGGCTTCCTGGCCAAGCCGCTGCTGCGCGCCGGGCAGGGGACCTTGGTCTATACCCAGATTTTCGAGGCGTTCTTTGTTCAGGTGAAGGTGTCGTTCTTCGCCGCGATGATGATCTCCTTCCCGGTGATCGCCAACCAGCTGTGGCAGTTCGTCGCGCCGGGCCTGTACCGTAAGGAAAAGAAGGCGCTGCTGCCCTTCCTGCTGGCGACGCCCGTGCTGTTCCTGATGGGCGCGGCGATGGCCTATTACATCGCCATCCCGATGGCGCTGCACTTCCTGCTGGGCTTTGACGGGATGGTCGGCGGGGTGAAGCGAGAGGCGCTGCCCGCGATCGGCAATTACCTGTCCTTCGTGATGCAGTTCCTGTTCGCCTTCGGCCTGGCCTTCCTGCTGCCGGTGCTGCTGATGCTGCTGGAGCGGGCGGGGATCGTCACCCGCAAACAGCTGATCGGCGCGCGGCGCTATGCCATCGTCGCGGCGACGGCCGTGGCGGCGGTGCTGACCCCGCCGGACCTGATGTCGCAGGTGCTGCTCGCGGTGCCGCTCATCATTCTCTACGAGCTGGCGATCATCGGCATCTGGTTCACCGAAAGGGCGCGGTCGAAGCAGGCGACGGCTGCGGAAGAGGATGCCGACGCGGTGGCGTGATCGGGTCGGGTTCGGGAGTGTGAGGGGTCTCGGTGAAAGCCGGGACCCTTTTTTGTTGGGCGGAGGAATGGGACGTGGCCTTCGACTTCGCTCAGGCTGAACGGACCGAGAAAAATGGGTCAAAGCCCAGCAGCCGTTCAGCCTGAGCGAAGTCGAAGGCCAAGGGCGGAATTACCCATATGGGGGGCCTTAACGCCCGCGATCGGGCGAAAGCATATCATCCGCCCGACGGCTAAAGCAGAATGACATGAAGCTGCCCCACCCCGCCCCAAAACAAAAAGGACCCCGACGGAAGCCCGCCGGAGCCCTTTTGCAAAGTCAGCCGGGTGAAAGGCTTACTTGGACTTGTCGGCCGTCTTGGCGACGGTGTTGCCTGCCGAGCTGACGTCCTTGCCCACGCCTTCCACGGTGTTGCACGCGCTGACCATCAGCGCACCGGCGACGATTGCCAGACCCATGAGCTTACGCATTCTCAGTCTCCTCGATGAATTCCGTTGCCGATCAATGCGTCAGGCGTGCAATCGTTCCGCCTCTGTTACGGACGCTGTGCCAGATATCGGGAGATGGGGCGGTGGCCCTGAAAAGGATTAAGGCCTGGAAGCGTCACCGGGGGGGGAGGGTGGACGCTTCCAGGCCTATGACTTGGACAGCGAGAGCGGGGGGGCATAAGTTCGCTATCCGAAGATCAAAACACGCTGCTGGGGCAGGGGTTCCCGCCTTTTTGACGAGCGCCGATCTTTTTTTCAATAAAGTCAGTCGCGCCCGACAATGGGGATGGCGATCTCATAGGCGCCGACCAGCGGATCGTGATGCAGCGGCGCACGAAGCTGCCGTGCCAGCCCCTCCATGACCCGGCCATAGCGCTTGCCGATCAGGTGGCGGAGTTGGTCCGTCTCGACCAGCGCACGGGTGACGACTCGGACGACCGCGCGGCCTTCCTGTTCGGCTGGCTTGATCGCCACGCGGATCTGCGCGGCCGGATCGCAGTTCATCGCCAGCTCGATCGTCTCGGTGACGAGGAAAGCGACGGCGACCGCCACGTCCTGGTTGACCAACAGGGGGGCGACGTCGAGCGAGATACCGATTCCCGCGGCATTTTCCGGCGCGGTGGCGCGGATATTGGCGGCCAGTTCGCCGATCATCGTGCGCAGGTTCAGCCCGCGATTTTCCTCCAGCTCGGCGAAATGGTGGCGGTGGACGACCGCCAGCGCATCGACCCGGCGCTGGATCGAGGAATAGGCGGCCATCGCCTCCGGCCCCGTCGCGCCGCGCGCATGGAAGTTGATGAGGCTGGAGATGACCTGCAGGTTGTTCTTGACGCGGTGATGGACCTCACGGGTCAGCTTGGTCTGGCGCACCAGCCCTTCGGCCAGACCGGCCTCGTGGGTGGCGACGGTACGGGTGATCGCCTCGAACGTGTCGGCCAGGTCGCGGATTTCCTGCGCGGGCGCGGCCTCGACCCCGGAAATGTCGAGAACCTCGCCCGGTTGATAGGTCGCGACGATCGCGCGCAATCGGCGCAGCGGGCGGATCAGCAGCCGGTCGACGATGAACCAGCCCAGCACCACGGCGGCCAGCCACATCAGCAGCGGCAGCGCGAGCGCCACGATCAGCGACGACGTGATCGGCGCGCTCGGCGTGGAGGTGCGCAGGACCAGGCCGGCAATGCCCAGCTCGGTCCGCATCGACTTTCTCCGCTCCAGCGCACCCTGACGCGAAAGCTGCTTGATAGGCAGCAGCTCGCCGTCCAGTTCCAGCACCGATTCAATCGGACTGGTCGGGTTGCTCTGGTCGACCAGCGACTCAAGGAACGGCAGGGGGAAGAAAGCGCGGGCCTGGGCGCGGCCGTCCTGGCTGGCGACCGACAGCACCAGTCCTTTGCCGGGCAGGATGTCGGCCCCGATCGGCGATCCGTCGACCTGGGTCGGCAATGCCGCAGGCAGCGGATCGCCGCACAGGACCTTGCCCGCGCGGCTGGTGATGAGGAAGCGCGCGCCGGTCATCGATTGCTGTGCGAACACGCCTTGGGCGCGCGCGCAGCTTGGCATGTCGAGCGGAGCCTGGCCCATGGCGCGGACGGCGACGCGCAGCGCCGTCATGTCGCCCATCAGCTCGGTGGCGATGGCACGCGCATCTTCGTTCGCCGCGATCCGCAACCGGCCGCTTGCCTCGCTGTCCGCAAGCCTGGTGGTCTGGAGCGTCGCGAATACCGCGATGGCCGCCAGAATGAGCAGGGTGCTGCCCAGCACGAGGACGAGCTTCGCGCCCGTGGCGAGACGGGGCGGAGCGGGGCGAAGGCGCTCGGGCGCCTCGATATCTTGGGGAGGGGTGCTGGCCATTCAGCCGGACGTTCAGTCCAGCTTGCTGAGAAGGTCAAGCATCTCGGCAGGAACCTGCTCGTCAACCGTCTTCTGATACGCCTGGCGAAGGGCCGAGCCCGCATCTTTCTGACCGCCCTTTGGGGGCGTTTCGGATGGCGTGTTCTTCGTCTTGTTGCCCAAACTCAAAATATCCCCCTGCACGACCCACTAGCGGGGCAACCGACGCAATGGCGGCCATGGGCACTGCCGGTTGGCGTCATGCCTGGGCCATAGTTGATGTGGCGATGAAACCAAATTCGATCTTGTTGGTTCCCGATGCGATACGAAAAAACCAGAGGGGACGTCCAGAGGGCGTGTCTGACGGAGATTTCGGGAAACGGCATTGAAAACATGCGCGGGGGTCAGCACATCAGGCACCCGCGAATACTTCAGGGAGTGATTATTACCCATGTCGCTTGGACAGCAGCTTGCGCCCCATCTTCCCTTCCTGCGGCGCTATGGCCGAGCCCTGACCGGCAGCCAG
Source organism: Sphingomonas sp. Sph1(2015) (assembly GCF_001970915.1). NCBI lineage: Bacteria > Pseudomonadati > Pseudomonadota > Alphaproteobacteria > Sphingomonadales > Sphingomonadaceae > Sphingomonas > Sphingomonas sp. Sph1(2015). Next base: position 100,258 of record NZ_MQUI01000006.1, on the reverse strand, counting down.
ATGCACGGCGACAAATATGTCCGCGCCACGCTGGAGGCGATCGTCGCGGCCCCGGACCAGTTTCCGCGCGACGTCGATCCCCGCCTGGGGCTGTACCGCATGTTCCAGGGCATCTGGTCGTCGGCCAATTATGACGAGCTGGACAATGACGGTATCGATGCCGACGGCAATGAAGGTGTGGCGCGCGCGCGCCTGGCCCGGATGACGCCGCTATCGCGCCAGGCGCTGCTGCTGACCGCGATGGAGGGCTTCACGCCCGAGGACGCCGCCTATCTGATCGACGTTGAGCCGAGCGAGGTCGAGAATCTCGTGTCAGAGGCGCTGGCCGAGATCGAGAAGCAGACCCGCGCCCGCGTGCTCATCATCGAGGACGAGCCGATCATCGCGATGGATATCGAGACGATCGTCCGCGACCTGGGCCATGAAGTTACCGGCGTCGCGGTGACTCGTGACGAGGCCGTGGCGCTGGCCATGGAGGATCGGCCCGGCCTGGTGCTGGCCGACATCCAGCTGGCCGATGACAGTTCGGGCATCGATGCGGTCAAGGACATCCTGGCCGAGTTCGAGGTTCCGGTGATCTTCATCACCGCCTTCCCCGAGCGACTGCTGACCGGCGAGCGACCGGAGCCGACCTTCCTGATCACCAAGCCGTTCCAGCGGTCGACCGTGAAGGCCGCGATCAGCCAGGCGCTGTTCTTCGACCAGAGCACCGTTCCGGCCGAATAAGAAAGACCTACGGTTACGGACCCAAAACGGTTGAGAGGCGTTGAGGCAGACATGGCTGATTCCAATGAACCCATTCATGTCGCCAAAGAGGATGCCAGGGCAGGGTCGACGCCGCATGTGACGCGGTACATCCTGCCCATCTCGCTGGTGCTCGTGATCGCGATCTTCGCCTTTCTGGTGCTGCGCTGACACGGGGCTTTGCGATTAGCCTTTTGGGACGGCTGGCTATTTTTGGGTCGGCCCCTTATGTTTCGAAATGGTCGCAAGGGCGGCCGTTTCCGATGATCGGATTTTCATGACGCAGCCACTGACGCGGGACGAATTCGAGGACGACGCACCTGAGGCGCCCGTCGAGCACGTCGCGCTGCCAGATTCCGAATTCAAGGCGGAGCTGGCGCGCGTGATCCCCCATCTGCGCGCCTTTGGCCGCTCGCTTTCAGGCAGCCGCGATCTGGCCGACGATCTGGTGCAGGAAACGCTGTTGAAGGCGTGGGCCGCGCGCCAGCGATTTCAGGCGGGTACGAACATGCGTGCCTGGACTTTCATCATCCTGCGCAACCTGTATCTGTCGCAGATGCGTCGCGCGCGCTTCAAGGGCGAGTGGGACGATCTGGTCGCCGACCGCATCCTGGCGGCCCCGGCCAGCCAGGATCGCCATGTCGAGCTGGGCGATATGCAGCGCGCGCTGATGCACTTGCCGCAGCCGCAGCGCGAGGCGTTGATCCTGGTCGGTGCGGGCGGCTTTGCCTATGAGGAAGCGGCCGAAATCTGCAACGTCGCGGTCGGCACGATCAAGAGCCGCGTGGCGCGCGGCCGTGTCGCGCTGGAGACGATCCTGAACGAAGGCTCGTTGCCGTCACGGCGTCTGCATGAAACCGACAGCAGCAAGACTGCGCTTGACACGATCATGGGGGATGTCGACCAGTTGAGCGGCGGGCGATAAGCGCCTTTACTTCCGAGCGTTAAAAGATTGCCGCCCCGGTTCTGATCGGGGCGGCTTTTTTATTGCGGGATTGCTCGGCTTGACAGTGATTGCGAGACCTTGTCCGATCCGGTTATGCGCGTGCTCTCTTTGATCCTCTCCGCCTTTCTGCTGACGGCGGCCACGCCGCCGGTTCCGGAGATCCTGAAGCCTTATATCAAGGGTGATCGTTTCGATCCGGGCGATTATAAATGGATGAAGGGGCGCTTCCAGGACGCGACTGCCGAGGAAAAGGCGCAGGACAAGCAGGTCCGGGACTGGTTGATGGCGTGTTATACGCAAGGTTTGGCGGAAACGCGGGCCGAACTGCGTGCGCTTGGTATCGTCGATCCTCTGCTGAAAGAAGCGCCGGTGGAAGATGCGCTCTGCTCGCAGGTGGCCGCTGCTCCCCATGCATCACATTGGGCAAGCTTTTCCGCTTTCCAACAGTCCCTCGAAACGGCCGTGCCGATCGCAGACACCTATTTGATGGCGGTGGGGGCGGCCAAACAGATCAGCGCGTCGAAGACGGAAAAGCTTCATGACCTGCTGATGGCGCGTCCGGTGGGCGAGCAGATGCTGCGCTATGCCGGTGACTGGAGGCCCGACGGCTTGGTAAAGGCCCCAGCCGTCCCCGAACCGGTCGGTGCCATCATTCGGTCGCGTCTCATGGCGGCTGGGATGGTCGAAGACCATGAGAACACCGAATGGCTCAAGCAAATAGTTGCAAAGCAGGGCTGGCCCAAACGATCGGAGGTCGGCGACGACGCAGCGGGCGAGGCTTGGCTGCTGGTTCAGCATGCGGATGCCGACCCGGCGTTCCAACTCACCGTGCTGCGCGCGATGGAACCGCTTCTAACGAATGGCGACGTGTCCAAGACGGACTATGCCTATCTTTATGATCGCGTGATGCTGAAGATCACCGGTAAGCAGCGTTATGGGACGCAAGCAATGTGTGACAATGGCAAACGCGTGTCCCAGCCGCTGGAAGATGAGAAAAGGGTGGATCGATTGCGCGCGGAGGTAGGTCTTGCGCCTGTGGCGGAGTATCTCGGCGGAATGGACAAAAGCTACGGACGCTGCCCGCCCGGCCAAAGGTTGTAGTCGATCAGGACCGTCGATCCAGCCGCGCCAGCAACCGCACCCAATGGTCCGGCAACCGCACCGGCCGGGAATAGGCCGAGCGGAGCGCGCCGCCAATATCGTCCGTGCGCTGCGGCGCGCGGACGATACGGATATCGCGGGTTCCAGATTCGGTGCTCATCATGACAACACAACCGATCGGCGCTTGACAAGTTGCAAATCATCTGATGCGCATTTGTTAACTGGATCGAAAGTGTTTCTTTCGCCACGACCCGCAGGGTAGAAGCGGGGTATGAGCAGCCTGTCCCTGTCCGCCTTGCCCGATGCCGTCGCCCGCGCACGTCGGCATTCGTCCTTTCTGGCGATGCTGCTCGACCGGGAGCCGGACATAGAGGCGGGCGCGCTGGCGGGCGAATTGCTCGCGCCGCCCGCTACGGCCGAGGATCTGCCGGTCGGCACCCGATTGCGCCGCGAGCGGCGCGCGCTGGCGCTGACCGTTGCGTTGGGCGACCTGTCCGGGCTTTACGACCTGACCGAGGTGACGCACCGGCTGACCGATTTCGCCGACCGATCCCTCGACCGCGCGATCCGCGCCGCGATCGAGGAACGGACGCCGGGTGCCGAGCCGGTCGGTTTCGCCGCCATCGCGCTGGGCAAGCAGGGCAGTCGCGAACTCAATTATTCTTCCGATATCGACCCGATCCTGATCTTCGATCCGCAGACGCTTCCCCGCCGCCCGCGCGAGGAGCCGGAGGATGCGGCGGTGCGGATCGGCAAGCGGGTGGTCGAGCTGCTCCAGGCGCGCGACGGCGAGGGCTATGTGCTGCGCGTCGACCTGCGTCTGCGGCCCTCGCCCGAGGCGACGCCGATCGCGATTCCCGTGGAGGGGGCGATCGCCTATTATGAGAGCCAGGCGCTGACGTGGGAGCGGGCGGCGTTCATCCGGGCGCGGGCGGCGGCGGGTGATCTGGCGCTGGGCCAGCGTTTCCTCGACGCGATCCGCCCGTTCGTCTGGCGGCGCGCGCTCGATTTCGGTGCGGTCGGCGAGATCCGCGACCTGACGCGGCGCATCCGCGATCATCATGCGCAGGGGCAGGCGATGGGGCCGGGCTATGACTTGAAACGCGGGCGCGGCGGCATTCGCGAGATCGAGTTCTTCGCGCAGATCCACCAGCTGATCCATGGTGGCCGTGACCCCGCGCTACGGGCACCCGCCACCCGCGACGCGCTGGCGACGCTGGCCGAGGCCGGGCGGATCGATGCAGGGCAGGCGGCGGCGCTGACCGATGCCTATGTCCTGCTGCGCACGATCGAGCACCGGGTCCAGATGATCGACGACCGCCAGACCCATCAGCTGCCGTTGGGCGAAGGGCTGGGCCGGGTGGCGCAACTCCACGGACTGGCGGATGGCGAGGCGCTGATCGGCATGCTGGCCCCCGTCACCGAAAGGGTCGGGCGCTTCTATGACGCGCTCGATGCCGATGAGCGACCGCGCCTGCCGCATGATCCGGTCCTGCTCAACGAGCGGCTGGCGGCGGCGGGGCTGCACGATATCGAGGCGGCGGCGCGGCGGATCGCGGCATGGCGTGGCGGCGACTATGCCGCGCTGCGTAGCCCGGCGGCGCGCGAGGCACTGGACGCGGTGCTGCCCACTTTGGTCGAGGCGCTGGCCGAGGCTCCCGATCCCGATGCCGCGATCCTGAAGCTCGATTCGCTGTTCGAGCGGATGACCAGCGCGATCAACATCTTCCGCCTGCTGGAGGCGCGGCCGGGCCTGGCCAGCCTGACGGTGGCGATCCTCAGCCATGCTGCGCCGCTGGCGGCCGAGCTGGCGCGGCGGCCTGCTTTGCTCGACGGGCTGATCGACGCCTCCGCCTTCGATCCGTTGCCCGCCGTCCCATTGCTGGAACATGCGATGCGCGGCGGCGAAACGGGGCAGGATTATCAGGACCGGCTGGATCATGTCCGCCGCGTCGTCGGCGAGCTGCGCTTTGCCCTGGGCGCGCAGATCGTCGCGGGGCGGGCCGATCCGCTGGAGGTGGCGGGCGGCTATGCGCGCGTCGCCGAGGCGGCGGTGGATGTGCTGGCGCAGGCGACGGTCCACGAATTCGTCGCGGCGCATGGCCGGGTGCCGGGCAGCGAGCTGGTGATCCTGGCACTGGGCCGGATGGGCGGCGCAGCGCTGACCCATGCGTCGGACCTCGACCTCGTCTATCTGTTCACTGGTGATTTCGCGGGCGAGTCCGATGGGGCGAAGCCTTTGGGGGCGACGCTTTACTATAACCGCCTCGCGCAGCGGGTGACGGCGGCCTTGTCGGTGCCGACCCAGGCGGGGCCGCTCTATCCGGTCGACACGCGGCTGCGGCCGTCCGGCACGCAGGGGCCTTTGGTCGTCTCGGTCGAGAGTTTCGCGCGATATCAACGCGAAGACGCCTGGACCTGGGAGCATATGGCATTGACCCGCGCCCGGCCGATCTTCGGCTCGGCAAGCGCACGGGCGGAGGTGGCGGCGATCGTCGCGGATGTGCTCAATGGCAACCGACCCGATCGCGATGTCGCGACCGAGGCGGGCGATATGCGGGCCGAAATGGCGCGGCACAAACCGCCGCAGGGACCGCTCGACGTCAAGCTGCTGCCCGGCGGGCTGGTCGACCTGGAGTTCGCGGTGCATCGGGCGCAGTTGATCCACCGCGCGGGCTTCGACCCCGATCTTGGGCAAGCGATCGGTGCGCTGGTGGCGGAGGAGCTGATGCCGCCGTCCATGGCGCGGGCGCATGACGTGCTGACCCGCGCGCTGGTGTCCTTCCGCCTGCTGGTGCCCGACGGGCAGGAGCCGCCCGAGCCGACCCGCCCGCTGATCGCGCGCGCCATGGGCCTGCCCGACTGGGCGACGGTGGTTGCCACGCTGGAGGCGACACGGCAGGAGGTCGCCCGAGTCTGGCATGGAGATGGTAATGCAGCAGGGTGATGCAATTCCGGCGGTGACGGTCACGACCGCGAACGACGAAAAGCTGGCGCTGGGCGATCTGGCCGGGCCGCTGGTCGTCTATTTCTATCCCAAGGACGACACCAGCGGCTGCACGCGCGAGGCGCAGGACTTCACCGCGCTGGCCGGGGATTTTGAGAGCGCTGGCGTGCGGGTGATCGGCATCTCCAAGGACAGCCCGGCCAGGCATCGCAAGTTCAGCGAAAAATACACGCTGGCGGTCGAACTGGTCAGCGACGAGGACGGCGCGGCCTGCGAGGCGTTCGGCGTCTGGGGTGAGAAGAAGCTCTACGGCAAGACCTATATGGGCATCGAGCGGGCGACCTTCCTGTTCGGCCGCGATGGGACGCTCGTGCAGAGCTGGCGCAAGGTGAAGGTGCCCGGCCATGCCGAGGCCGTGCTGGAGGCGGCGCGCGCGCTTTGACGACGATCGCCCAAGCCTGCGCGGGCGTTCTGCGCGAAAGCGATCCGCTGGCCAAGGTGCGGGCCGCGCGGGCGGTGGCGCGCGGTTGGCGGCGGGGCGTGTTGGCGCATGACTTCGACGTCGCGATGCCCGATGCGCCAGGGCGGCCCGATCGACCCGAGCTGCTGCCGCCCAACCGTATGCCCAAGCGCGGGCGCGGCGGATCGGAGAAGGGGCGGATCGCGCTGCTCCATGCGCTGGCCCATATCGAGTTCGCGGCGATCGACCTGGCCTTCGACGCGGCGGGGCGCTTCGGCGGGCAGTTTCCGCGCACCTTTGTCGACGACTGGATTTCGGTCGGCGCGGATGAGGCGATGCACTTTGCCGTCCTGCATCGCCGGTTGAAGACGCTGGGTTCTGGGTATGGCGAATTGCCCGCCCATGCGGGCCTGTGGGAAGCGGCGGAGGAAACCGCGCATGACGCCATGGCGCGGCTGGCGGTCGTGCCGATGGTGCTGGAGGCCAGGGGCCTCGACGTGACGCCGGAAACGGTCGCACGCTTTCGGGCCGGGGGCGACGAGGTGTCGGCGCGCATCCTCAACCGCATCTATACCGACGAGATCCGGCATGTCGGATTCGGCGCGAAATGGTTCGGCTATCTGGCCGCCGGGCACGACATCGAGCCTGCCGAACACTGGCGGATGCTGGTCCGCCGCCATTTTCGCGGGGTCGTTAAGCCACCGTTCAACGTTTCGGCGCGCGATACAGCCGGTTTGACGCGTGATTTCTATGCGCCCCTTGCGGACGAGGAACCCATAAAGGCACAAGCTGACCGTCTGTAACGCGGTGGGGCTGCGACACAGCATAGGATGAACGAAGCCGGGCTTTTCCGACTGCGGGATCGTTCGGCGACAAGGGTTCGGGGTTCGATGAATCAACTGGCACTCTCGGGTAAATCGATTGCATCGCGCGTCCGATCCGTTTTCCTCACTGCATTGACGATCGGCCTGTCGGGCCAGATGGCATTGGCCCATTCGGCACCCGCCGCCGCTCCGGCCCATGGCGCGCCCAAGGCGGTCGGGGGCGAGTTCATCCCCGCCAACAGCGCCGAAGCCTCGGCCGACCTGCGCACCGACCAGCAGTTCCGCACCCTGTTCCAGACCTGGAAGAAGATGGACGCCCGCCCGAACGGCGTCATCGCCATCCCCTCGGTCCATCCTGTCGAAAAGCTCCAGTTCACCAGCAATTTCGGCATCCGCTCCGACCCGTTCCGTGGCACCGCCGCGATGCATGCCGGGGTCGATATTCCGGGGCCTGTCGGCACCCCGATCTATGCAACCGCCGACGGTATCGTCGACCATGCCAGCTGGCAGGGCGGCTATGGCAACATGGTCGAGATCAACCATGGCAAGGGCATCGCGACCCGTTACGGCCACCTTTCGAAGATCCTGGTCGCCGATGGCGCCCGCGTGACGCGCGGCCAGCTGATCGCGCTGATGGGCTCGACCGGGCGTTCGACCGGCTCGCACCTGCATTACGAAGTCCGCATGGACGGCCATGCCGTCAATCCCGTGCCCTTCCTGACCACCGGCGATTATCTGACCGCGTCGCAGGATCATGCGATCCACCAGATCCCGGTTTCCTCCGACGGCCCCGCCGCGCAGGACTGACAAATATTCCTCCCCGGCATGGGGAGGGGGACCGCTCGAAGAGCGGTGGAGGGGGATTGCGGCCAGAGGCATCCCGTGGAGAGGCCCCCCTCCGTCAGACCTCCGGTCTGCCACCTCCCCGTGCCGGGGAGGATTTAGTGGGATTGCCCCACTCGCTCCTCGCGCCTATCTCACCCCCATGGCCACCAGCATTTCCGAAATCGCGCTGACCCCGGCCGCCGCGGCGCGTGTCGCGACGATCGCCGAGCGGCAGAACAAGCCCGCCATCCTGCGTCTGTCGGTCGAAGGCGGCGGCTGTTCGGGCTTCCAGTACAAGTTCGGCCTGGCCGATGCACCGGCCGACGATGATGCGGTGACCCGAACCGATGGCGTCACGCTGGTCGTCGACAGCATCAGCCTGGACCTCGTCCGGGGGGCGCAGGTCGATTATGTCGAATCGCTGGGCGGCGCGGCGTTTCAGGTGAAGAACCCCAACGCGGCCTCGGGCTGCGGCTGCGGCACCAGCTTCTCGGTCTGACGTGAAGATCACCACGTACAACGTCAACGGGATCAAGGCCCGACTGCCCCGGCTGCTCGAATATCTGGCCGAGGCCGATGCGGATATCGTTTGTCTCCAGGAGCTGAAGGCCAGCGACGAAACCTTCCCGATCCAGGATATCGAAGCGGCCGGGTACGGCGCGGTCTGGCACGGTCAGAAGAGCTGGAACGGCGTCGCGGTGCTCGCGCGTGGTGCCCAGCCGGTCGAGCGGCAGCGCGGGCTGGCTGGCGAGGATGAGGACGACCATAGCCGCTATCTCGAATGCGAGGTCAACGGTCTGGTCGTCGCCTCGCTCTATCTGCCCAACGGCAATCCGCAGCCGGGGCCGAAATTCGATTATAAGCTGCGCTGGATGGAGCGGCTGGCGGCGCGCGCCCGCGCATTGCTGGCCGAGGAAGTGCCTGCCGTGCTGGCCGGGGATTACAATGTCATCCCGAATGACGACGACACCTTCTCCGTCCCGGCCATGGCGAGCGATGCGCTGATGCAGCCGGAGAGCCGTCAGGCCTATCGTCGGTTGCTGGCGCAAGGGTGGACGGATTCGCTGCGGACGCGCGCGCCCAAGGGCGGGGTGTGGACCTTCTGGGACTATCAGGCCGGGTCGTGGCAGCGTGATGCGGGCTTTCGGATCGACCATCTCCTGCTCAGCCCGCAGGCCGCCGACCGGCTGGTCGATGCAGGCGTCGACAAGAGTTATCGCGGGCGCGAAAAGGCGAGTGACCACGCCCCGACCTGGGTGAAGTTGCAGGATTGATAATTCCTCCCCGGCACGGGGAGGGGGGCCGCCGCGAAGCGGTGGTGGAGGGGGATCGCGACATAGGCTATCCCATGGGGAAGCCCCCCCTCCGTCAGGCCTTTGGCCTGCCACCTCCCCGTGCCGGGGAGGATTTACTAAACAGAGATCGTTCATGCGCCGTGCCGCTTCCCTGTTGATCCTCACTTTGTCGCTGGCCGCGTGCCAACAGAATAGCCGCGCCGACGACCGGCTCGCCGATGCCGATGCGCAGGAACGGGCGCGGCAGGAGAAGATCGCCCAGGACATGGTCGCGCAGACCCAGGATCAGGTGCGGGTGAAGATGCTGGAGCAGCGTGTGGCCGCGCTCGAGGCGCAGGTGGCGGCGATGCAGGGGGATCGCAAGCTGCTGGACGCGCAACTGGTCGAGCAGAGGCTGAACCAGATCGAGGCGGGGCGAGTGGGGGCGGGCGATCCGGCCCCTGCGGCGACGCCGACGCCCACAGCGACGCGTGCCCAGGGTCGTACACCAGCTCCGACCGAAAAATCGTCCCAGCCGCCGCCCGTGCGCAAGCCGCTGGTCCTGGACCTGCGATAGCGGCGCGGGCGGCGTGGGGTTACGCCCCGGCACGGTGGCCGGGGCATCGCCAAAGGCTTACTTCTTCAGGTGCGCCGAGATGAACTTGTTCATCTCGAACATGGTGCACTTGTCCTTGCCGAACACCTTCTTCAGCTTGTCGTCGGCCAGGATTTCCCGCTTGTTCTCGGGGTTCTGCAGGTTGTTGGCCTTGATATAGTCCCACACCTTGCTGATGACCTGGCTGCGCGGCAGCTTCTCGTTGCCGACGATCGCGCCCAGTTCCTCGGACGGCTGGACCGGGGCGTGGATGCCGGTGCCCGTGGTTGCGGTGGCCATGTTATTCCTTCCTATAATCCTTCAGCATCCCAGCCCGTTGGCGGGACGCGCGTGAATCACGCTTTCTTCAGCGCGTCCGCCTTGTGCGCTGCCTTTCCGCCATTGTCACTCTCTACTATGTATTGCGGCTCATCCTTCGACGCACGGACCGTGTGCCCCTTGATCTCGGTGTCGCTGGTCTGCTTCTTCACGACCTTGCCCTCGGCCGTGCCGCCATGGCTGTTCCATTCGACATGGTCGCCCTTTTTGAACTCGGTCATCGTCGCTCTCCCATCCTGTTGAGCGCCATCAATCCGCCGGGCCGTTCGTTGGTTGCACATGCCGTCGCATCGGGGCATCAGGGCGGCCAGCCAAGGAGACAGGAACCCATGAAAACCCGCGCCGCCGTCGCCTTCGAGGCCAAGAAGCCGCTCGAAATCGTCGAACTCGATCTGGAAGGCCCCAAGGCGGGCGAGGTCCTGGTCGAGATCATGGCGACCGGCATCTGCCACACCGACGCCTATACGCTCGACGGCTTCGACAGCGAGGGGATATTCCCCAGCGTGCTGGGCCATGAAGGCTGCGGCATCGTACGCGAGGTCGGCGCGGGCGTCACATCCGTGGTGCCGGGCGACCATGTCATTCCGCTCTACACGCCGGAATGCCGCCAGTGTAAGTCGTGCCTGTCGGGCAAGACGAACCTGTGTACCGCGATCCGCGCGACGCAAGGCAAGGGGCTGATGCCCGACGGCACGACCCGGTTCAGCTACAAGGGGCAGCCGATCTTCCATTATATGGGCTGCTCGACCTTCTCGAACTTCACCGTCCTCCCTGAGATCGCGGTCGCCAAGATCCGCGAGGACGCGCCGTTCGACACCAGCTGCTATATCGGCTGCGGCGTGACGACGGGCGTCGGCGCGGTGGTCAACACCGCCAAGGTGCAGCCGGGCGAGAATATCGTCGTCTTCGGTCTGGGCGGTATCGGCCTGAACGTCATCCAGGGCGCCAAGCTGGCGGGGGCGGGCCGGATCATCGGCGTCGACATCAACCCGGATCGCGAGGAATGGGGCCGTCGTTTCGGTATGACCCACTTCCTCAACTCCAAGGGGCTGAGCCGTGAGGAGACGATCGCCAAGATCCTCGAACTCACCGATGGCGGCGCGGATTACAGCTTCGACGCGACCGGCAATACCGAGGTGATGCGCACCGCGCTGGAATCCTGCCACCGGGGCTGGGGCACTTCGATCATCATCGGCGTGGCCGAGGCGGGCAAGGAAATCAGCACGCGGCCGTTCCAGCTGGTGACGGGCCGCAACTGGCGCGGCACCGCGTTCGGCGGCGCGCGCGGGCGGACCGACACGCCCAAGATCGTCGACTGGTATATGAACGGCAAGATCGAGATCGACCCGATGATCACCCACCGACTGACGCTGGAGGAGATCAACAAGGGCTTCGACCTGATGCATGCGGGCGAAAGCATCCGCAGCGTGGTGATCTTCTGATGTTCAGCCATGTCATGCTGGGGGCCGACGACATCGATGCGGCCAAGCGCTTTTACGACGCGATTCTGGGCGTGCTGGGCGCGCCCGAGGGCGTGGTCGATCCGCTCGGACGGCTGGTCTACAGCTATAAGGGCGCACGTTTCCTGATCTCGAAGCCGATCGATGGAAAGCCCGCGACCTATGCCAATGGCGCAACGCTGGGCTTTGCGATAGACTCGCCGGAGCAGGCCGATGCCTGGCACGCGGCGGGGCTGGCGAATGGCGGCACCGCGATCGAGAACCCGCCGGGTATCCGCGACGTGCCGGTGGGCAAGGTCTATCTCGCCTATCTGCGCGATCCGACCGGCAACAAGCTCTGCGCACGGCATCTGGTGGAGGCGAACTGATGTATACGCATGTCATGGTCGGATCGAACGACATCGCGCGGTCCAAGGCATTTTACGACGCGCTGTTCGGCGCGCTGGGCGGCCAGCCGGGGATGCAGGCCCCCGGTGCCGAGCGCGTCATGTATCTGCATAATGGCGCGGTCTTCATCGTGACCCGCCCTATCGACGGCCAGCCGGCCACCCATGCCAATGGCGGCACGATCGGTCTGGGTGCGGCGGACCCCGCTCAGGTCGAGGCCGCCCATGCGGCGGGCGTCGCCAATGGCGGCACGGCGGTCGAAGCACCGCTGGGCGAGCGCCAGACCGGCCTGGGCCCGGCCTATCTGGGTTATCTGCGCGATCCCGATGGCAACAAGCTGTGCCTGGGCTGTCGCCTGCCCGCACCGGCGGCGTGAGCGACAGCGGCTATATCCTGACGCTGGCGTGTCAGGACCGGGTCGGCATCGTCGCCGCCGTGTCGGGCGCGCTGGCGGGGATCGACGGCTTCATCCTCGACAGCCAGCAATATGCCGATCTGGAGACGGGGCGCTTCTTCCTGCGCATCGTCTTCACCGGGCAGGGAAATCGTTTCCCCGCCTCGGTCGAGGAGGTGAGGGCGGCACTGGCCGAACCGGCGGCGCGCTTCGGTTTCGACTGGCATGTCGCGCCCGCCGCCGAGCGACCCCGGATGCTGCTCGCGGTGTCGAAGGGTTCGCATTGCCTGAACGACCTGCTGCATCGCTGGCGGACCAACACCCTGCCGGTCGAGATCGTCGGGGTCGTGTCCAATCACGACAGCCTTCGCCCGCTGGTCGACTGGCACGGCCTGCCCTGGCATCATCTGCCGGTCGACAACAGCAACCGCGCCGAACAGGAAGCGGCGATGCTCGACCTGATGGAGAGCACCCGCGCTGATTACCTCGTCCTCGCCCGTTATATGCAGGTGCTGGGCGAGCGGCTGGTCGCCGCTCTGCCGGGGCGGTGCATCAACATCCATCACAGCTTCCTGCCCGGCTTCAAGGGCGCGCAGCCCTATCATCGCGCGCACGCCCGCGGCGTGAAGCTGATCGGCGCGACCGCGCATTTCGTGACCGCCGACCTGGACGAAGGGCCGATCATCGAACAGGCGGTCGAGCGGGTCGATCACCGCGCCAGTATCGACGACCTGATCCGCATCGGCCGCGATATCGAGGCGCAGGTGCTGGCCCGCGCGGTCGCCTGGGTGGGTGAGCGGCGGGTCTTCCTCAATGACAACCGGACGGTGGTGTTCCGATGACGATCGAGACGATTTCGACCTCCAAGGCACATGGCGGCGTGCAGGGCGTATACGCGCACGACAGCGCGGCGACCGGCACGCGCATGACCTTTTCGGTCTTCGTGCCGGAGCATGAGGAAGGCGAGAAGCTGCCCGTCCTCTGGTATCTGTCGGGCCTGACCTGCACCCATGCCAATGTCACCGACAAGGGCGAGTTTCGTGGGCCTTGTGCCGAGCATCGGGTGATCTTCATCGCGCCGGACACCTCGCCGCGCGGCGACGGGGTGGCGAACGACGATGCCTATGACATGGGGCAGGGTGCGGGCTTCTATGTCGATGCGACCGAAGAACCCTGGGCAAAGCATTTCCAGATGCGGACCTATATCGAGCAGGAACTGCCCGCGCTGATCGCCGCGCATTTGCCCATGGCCGATATGGACGCGCAAGCGATCACCGGCCATTCGATGGGGGGCCACGGCGCGCTGACCATCGGGCTGCGCAACCCGGACCGCTTCCGCAGCGTGTCGGCCTTCGCCCCCATCGTCGCGCCATCCCGGGTGCCGTGGGGCGAGAAGGCACTGGGCGGCTATCTGGGCTCCGACCGTGCCGCATGGCGACGGGCCGATGCCGTCGCGCTGATCGAGGACGGCGCGCGGGTGCCCGACCTGCTGGTTGACCAAGGCGATGCCGACCAGTTCCTGATCGAGCAGTTGCGCCCCGAATTGTTGGCCGAGGCGTGTAAGAAGGCGGGGATCGCCCTGACGCTGCGGATGCAACCGGGTTACGACCACAGCTACAACTTCATCTCCACCTTGATGGCCGACCATGTCGCCTGGGCGGCGGAGCGGCTGCGCGGATAATTCCTTCCCGCGGAGCCAAGCATCCCCCCTTCCGTTCAGCCTGAGCGTAGCCGAGGACCACGCCACATCGCCTGAATCCGGGCGGATTCCCTTGGCCTTCGACTACGCTCAGGCTGAACGGATTCATGTGACATGGGTTACGGGAATGCGAGTTTTGCACCCCGGCCATCGTTCCGCTATCGCACCGGCTTTGATGTGAAGGACATGATATGAGCTGCGCCCATGGCGACCCGGAGGACGGCGACCTGATCGGTCAGGACGGCAAGATCGTCGTTCCCGATCATGTCGCCGAGGCCATTCGCACGCTGATCGCCTGGGCCGGGGACGACCCTACACGCGAGGGGCTGGTCGACACCCCCAAGCGCGTAGCGCGGGCATGGCGCGAATATTGCGCGGGCTATGGCGACGACCCGGCCGTCCACCTGTCGCGGGTGTTCGAGGAGGTCGGCGGCTATGACGAGATCGTGCTGCTGAAGGACATCCCCTTCCAGTCGCATTGCGAGCATCATATGGCACCGATCATGGGCCGCGCGCACATCGCCTATCTGCCGCGCAACCATGTCGTCGGTATCTCCAAGCTCGCCCGCGTGCTGCATGGTTTCGCGCGTCGCTTGCAGGTGCAGGAACGGCTGACCGCCGAGGTCGCCGACTGCATCTGGGAAAACCTGAAGCCGCTGGGCGTCGCGGTGGTGATCGAGGCGACGCATGGATGCATGACCTCGCGCGGGGTGCGCACGCCGGGCGTGTCGATGGTGACGAGCCGGATGATGGGCGTGTTCCGCGACGACGATCGCAGCCGCAAGGAAGTGCTGTCGCTGATGGGCATGGCCGGATGACCAGGCGCACCGTGCTGGTGACCGGGGCGGCCAGGCGGCTGGGCGCGAGCATCGCCCGGCGGCTGGCGGCGGACGGGCATCGGCCGGTGATCCACTATAGCGGCTCGGGCGAGGATGCGGCGGCGCTGGCGACGGAGCTGGACGCGCCGATGGTGCAGGGCGACCTGTCACGGATCGACGCGATTGACGCGGTGTTCGCCCGTGCGCGGGCGGCGGCGGGTGGCCCGATCGACGGGCTGGTCAACAGCGCTTCGGCCTTCGAGTTCGACCGGCCGCCGGAGACGGATGCGGGCCTGATGGCCAAGCTCTACGCGATCAACGCCGCCGCGCCCGCCTTGCTCGCCTCGGCCTTGGCGCGGCAGGACGATGTCACGGACGGCGCGGTGGTCGATATCCTCGACCAGAAGCTCGCCAATCCCAATCCCGACTTCTTCGCCTATAGCTGCGCCAAATTCGCACTGGCGGGCGCGAACACGATGCTGGCCCAGGCGCTTGCCCCCCGCATCGCGGTGAATGCCGTCGCCCCCGGCCTGACCCTGCAAAGCGGGGACCAGAGCGACGCCGAGTTTGCCGAGGCCGCAACAAAGAACCTGCTTGGCCGACCGATCGGCGCGGAGGCGGTGGCCGAGGCGGTGTCGTTCCTGCTGAGCGCGCGGGGGCTTCGCGGACAGACCCTGTATGTCGATTGCGGCCAGCGTTTCTGCCGCCGCGACGGCGATGTGATGTTCGAGGGACGGGCATGACGGCGACCTATCGAATCCTGCTCGACGAGATGACGGTGGCGATGCATCTGGGCATCTATCCGCATGAAGTCGCGCCCCAGCCGGTCAGCCTGTCGGTCGCGATGACCGTCACCTATCCCGCCGCGCCCAGTGCCGACCGGATCGAGGAAGTGCTGGACTATGACTTCCTGCGCGAAGGCATATTGGCGATGGCGCGCGGCCCCGGTTTTGCCTTGCAGGAAAGCCTGTGCGAGGCGGTCGCGGCACTATGCCTCGCCGATCCCCGCGTGACTTCGGTGACGGTGCGATCGACCAAGACCGACATCTATCCCGACGCCCGGATCGGTTGCGAGATCGAGCGGAGCCGCTGACGCTGAACGGCTTGTCACGATAATATCACGCTGCTGTCATCAATCTGTTGCGGAAGGGGCCGGAGCCGTCCTAAGTCGCCGCCGAAAACAGGGCGGAACAGCATGGCGATCAAGTGGATACCCCAGCGGGCCGGTGCCGGGTTCGCCGCCGCGACGATGCTCGCGACCTGTCCGTCCCCCGCCGCCGCCCAGACGGTGCAGGAATTGCAGCGTCAGATCGACGAGCTGAAGGCGCAGATCAAGCTGCTTACCGATGCGCAAAAGGGCACGACGGCTGCCGTTCCAACGGCGCCTGTCACCCCATCCACTCCGCCGGTCGTGGCATTGGCACCTGTCTCGCGCGCGCCCGCCCCGGCCCCTGCACCGCAGCGGGTGGCCAGCGCGCCCAAGCCGGTATCGTCACGGACGCCCTGGTATGAGCGGTTGCGCCTGCGCGGCTATACGCAGCTTCGCTACAACGCCCTGCTCGACAGCGAGGACGCGCCGGGGACCAACGGTTCGCGCCTGCGCTCGGTCCACGATGCGTCGATCAACGATGATGGCGGCTTCCTGCTGCGCCGTGTCCGGCTGGTGCTGCAAGGCGATATCACCGACCGGCTGCAACTCTATTTCCAGCACGACTTCGGCGCGGCGGTGAACAACCAGTCCAGCACCGAGCGGCGCGAGAATTTCGGTCAGTTGCGCGACGTCTATGCCGACTGGTTCCTCGACCCCGAACGCCGCCTGCGCCTGCGCTTCGGCCAGTCCAAGGTGCCGTTCGGCTGGGAGAACCTGCAATCCTCGTCCAACCGCCTGCCGCTCGATCGGTCGGATGCGATCAACAGCGGCGTGCCGGGCGAGCGCGATGTCGGGATTAACGTCTATTATACGCCCGCGCCCGTCCAGGCGATCTGGGATCGGCTGACCAAGAACAAGCAGAAGCTGTTCGGCAATTATGGTGCCTTTGGTCTGGCCGTCTATAACGGGCAGGGGACCAACCGGACCGAGCGGACCGACAATCTGATGAAGGTCGCCATGGCCACCTGGCCCTTCGCGCTGGACGGGCTGGGGCCGTTGTTCCGGGATCAGGTGCTGGAGATCGGCGGATCGGCGATGTTCAACCGCTTCCGGCCCGAGCTGCGCAGCGGCGGGGTCAGCCCGGTCGACTATCGCGACGATCGCGTCGCCGTCCACGCTATCCTCTATCCGCAGCCCTTCGGGATACAGACCGAATGGACGACCGGCTGGGGGCCGCAATATGACAGCGCATCGGCGACGATCCGTTCCAGCCGTCTGGGCGGCGGCTATGTCCAGCTGATGGCGAATGTAGGCCAGACGCCGGTCGGCCGCGCCATCCCCTATGTCCGGTGGCAGCATTATCGCGGCGGGTGGAAGGCCAATGTCGATGCCCCCCGGCTGGAAACCGACGAGTGGGAACTCGGCGCCGAGATCCAGCTGGTCGAGGCGCTGGAACTGACGATCGCCTATGCCCGGATGGAACGGCGCGAGGCGGATGCACGGCGGACGGGCCGCGCGACCGGCGACCTGATCCGCACCCAGCTGCAATTCACATATTGAGCCTTATCGATAGTATATGCGCCTTCCTTCCCCTCCCCTTCAGGGGAGGGGGCAGGGGGTGGGGCGCTTCCGTAAGCGCGGCGTTCGTGGAGAGGCCCCACCCCAACCCCTCCCCTGAAGGGGAGGGGCTTACGCTGATTCCATGTGACGTCATCCCGCTCTGGGGAGGGGGCCGCAGGGATGTCGATCCGCCCGACGCGTCAACCACCGCCCCTGGTGGTGAAGTCGATCCGTATACGGACCCATTCGCCGATCATCTCCTTGCCGTTGACGCGTGGTGCCCGGACGCGGAACTGCCAGGCGGCCTCGCGCATCGAGCGGGCCAGCCCGGAGCCGACGGGCGACTCGCCCAGGATCTGGCAATTCTCGACGCGGTAGCCGGGGATGGTGCGGCACGCGATCAACGCCCAGCCGCCATCGGGGGCGGGGCCGCGCAAATAGCCGTTCAACTCGGCATTGCTCGGGCGGCGCGGGAACCATTCCGCATTGTAGAGCCGCCGACCGCCCGGCCCCTCGCCAGGGCCATAGGCCGATGCGCTGTCCTCGCCCCGGTCGTCGCCCTTGCTCGACCCGACACCCTTGCCTTCGCCCTTGGGCAGGGCGGCGATATCGCCTGCGTCGAACAAAGACTTGTCCCCCCATTGCCACGGCGTCGGCGCGGAGGTGTCGGCCTTCTTCTCGGGCTGCGGGACAGGGGTGTCGGCACGCTTCTCCGAGACCGGGGCCTTGGAGCCGCCTGCCGCGGCGGGCTTGCGCGTCGCCGTGCGGGTCTTGGGCACCGGCGCGCCCGACTCCTTGTCATCCGGTGACACGGAGAAGGTGTTGAGGACCGAGGATTTCTCCGGGTCGATCAGCTTGGGCGCCAGATGGAACAGCAGCCATGCCAGCAACAGGTGCGCCAGCACGGTGAGCGTGATCGAGGCCCCCCGTTCGCGCAGTTTCTCACGGTAGCGCTCGGGGATGAACGACCAGCGCGAGGACGGAGGGACGACCGCGCTCATGATGGACATATCATCGGCCGGGACACCCCTCCGTCAGACCTTCGGTCTGCCACCTCCCCTTGCAGGGGAGGAAGGAACGACGCTTTCATGGCGCGTCGTCTTAGCCGAGAAGGACGGGGCGCATCAGGCCCGGTTGGCGGCGGAGAGCACCGCCCGGACGCTGGCGGTGGCGATGTCGGTGTCCAGCCCCACGCCGAACACGACCCGCCCATCCGGGGTCCGCGCCTCGACATAGGCGGCGGCCTGAGCGTCCGCGCCGTGACCGATGGCGTGTTCGTTATAGTCGATGACTTCCAGGTTCGGACCCGTGGTGTCGGCGAGTGCCGCGATCACGCTGGAGATCAGGCCGTTGCCGCGACCCGAGATCGACCGTTCCTCGCCATCCACCTGCACGCGGCCGATAAAGGTCCGCTGGCCGGTCGAGCCGCTTTCCTCATAGTCGCGCAGCACGAAACGGTCGCCCTCGCGCGGCAGATAGGTCGCCTCGAACCCGCGCCAGATGTCCGCGGCGTTGAGTTCGCGGCTGGTCGCGTCGGCCATCGCCTGGACATGGCGGCTGAAATCGGCCTGGAGCCGCTTGGGAAGCTTCAGCCCCTTGTCCTGCTCGATCACCCAGGCGACGCCACCCTTGCCCGACTGCGAATTGACGCGGATGACCGCTTCGTAGCTGCGGCCCAGATCGGCGGGATCGATGGGGAGGTAGGGGACTTCCCACAGATCGTCGTTGCGCTGGCCCTGGGCGGCGAAGCCCTTCTTGATCGCGTCCTGATGGCTGCCCGAAAAGGCGGTGAAGACCAGATCGCCCGCATAGGGGGTGCGCGGGTGGACGGGCAGGTTGGTGCAGTAATTGACCGTGTTCACCACCTCGTCGATGTCCGACAGGTCGAGCTTGGGGTCGACGCCTTGGGTGTACATGTTGAGCGCGACGGTCACGAGATCGCAATTGCCGGTCCGCTCGCCATTGCCGAGCAGGCAGCCCTCGACCCGGTCGGCCCCCGCCATGACGCCCAGCTCGGCGGCGGCGACGCCGGTGCCCCGGTCGTTATGGGTGTGGAGCGAGATGACCACGGAGTCGCGGTTCGGAATGTTGCGGCCGAACCATTCGATCTGGTCGGCATAGACATTGGGCGTCGCGCACTCGACCGTCGCGGGCAGGTTCAGGATCAGCGGATGGTCGGGCGTCGGCTTCAGCACGTCCATGACCGCGGCGCAGACCTCGACCGAGAAATCCAGCTCGGCGGTCGAGAAGGTCTCCGGGCTATATTCGAAGAACCAGTCGGTGTTCGGGCGCTTGGCCGCCTCGTCGCGCAGGATCTTGGCGCCCTCGACCGCGATCCTGCGGACCTCGTCGCGGGTCATGCCGAACACGATCTTGCGCCACGCCGGGCTGACTGCGTTGTAGAGATGGACGATCGCGGTGCGCGCGCCCTCCAGGCTTTCGAAGCTGCGCTCGATCAGGTCGCGGCGCGACTGGGTGAGGACCTGGATCGTCACGTCGTCGGGAATGCGGTCGTCGCGGATCAGGCCGGAGATGAAGTCGAACTCGGTCGCGCCCGCACTCGGGAAGCCGACCTCGATCTCCTTCAGCCCGACCTTGACCAGCAGGTCGAACATCCGCGTCTTCTTCTCGGCGTCCATCGGGTCGATCAGCGCCTGGTTGCCGTCACGCAGATCGGTCGACAGCCAGCGCGGCGCCTTCGTGATCGTACGGTTCGGCCATTGCCGGTCGGGCAGGGCGATGGTGGGGAAGGGGCGGTATTTGGTCGAGGGATCGCGTAACATGATCGGGTCTTCCAGCATTCTCGGCCGCGTCAGGCCAGGGCGCGGCGGGGACAGGCTTATCGTTTCATTCCGCCCTTAGGGAAGTCGCGCATGGCCACGCCGATCCTCCCCTAAGGGCGGATAAGTCGAAGCGAACGGAGCAGCAGCGCGGCGATCATGATGGAGCGGTTCATGCCGCGTCGGGGCGGGCTTGTCCATATCCCGCCGCACCGCGTGAACGCTTTGTTAAAGCGCCACCCGCCATCGACGGCAGCGAAGACCGGCAGGTGTGCCGGGCAGCGGGATACACCGATGTTGCGTCAACTCGTCTATATCAGCAGTGTGAAGGGGCCGGCGGTGGCCATCGACCCCGAGACGATCCTGATCGCATCGCGCCGCAACAATGCGCAGGCGGGCATTACCGGGCTGCTCTATTTCGACGGGCGGCGCTTCCTTCAGGCGCTGGAGGGTGAGGCCGAGGCGGTCGAGCGCCTGTATCGCCATATCGCGGCGGACCCGCGGCATCACGCGCTGGTCGTCCTGTCGGATCGCCATGTCGAGGCGCGCGAGTTCGGTGACTGGGCGATGGGCTATGCGATCAAGGGCGAGGACAAGGCCGCATTGATCGAGCGGATCGCCAGGCTGGCAGCGTCGGCCGCGCCGGAGGTTCGTGCGACGTTCGAGAGTTTCGCCGGATTGAAGCGACTCTTCTGATCCGACCCCGGCCACCCCTGGAATCGGGCGACCGGGGTCAGGCAATGACCGCTTACTGGGCGGTGAAGGCGGCGTTGATCGTCAGGTCGACTTCGTCACCGACGACCGGGACATAGGCACCGACGCCGAAGTCCGAACGCTTGATCTTGGACGTGGCGCGGAAACCGATGTTCAGCTTCTTCGACATCGGGTTGGTGCCCGCGCCGAAGAAGGTCGCGTTCAGCGTGACCGGCTTGGTCTGGTCCTTGATGGTCAGGTTGCCGGTGATGACCGCCTTGGTCCCCATCACCTTCACGCCCGTCGAGACGAAGCGCGCGGTCGGATAGGTCGCGGCATCGAAGAAGTCCTTCGACTTCAGGTGGTTCGCGAACGGCGCGGCGGTGACCGACAGGTCGTTGATCTTGAAGGTGACGTCGACCTTGGCGGCCTGTGGGCGGGCCGGGTCGATGGTCAGCGTGCCTTCCGACGCGCCGAACTGTCCCTCCAGCATCGAGAAGCCCATATGGTTCAGCGACCAGGTGACCTGGGTATGGGCGGGGTCGACGGCATAGGTGCCCGCGACGACGCGCGAGGCGACCGGAGCACCCGGCTGGGTCTGGGCGATGGCGGGGGCGGCGAGGACGAGCGCCAGAGCGGCGGGGATGGCGAAACGCATGGGTAGACTCCCTGTTGGACGTTGGCCTTTGTGGGCCGTGCGGTGAACGCACGTCAAAGGCCAAGGTCGCAACGATGCGTTTCCGGGTTGGAGTGGGGAGGGTGGTCTCTGCGAGGCCCCTTTGCCCTCCCCCATCCCCTCCCGCTTGCGGGAGGGGAGCGGTACGGGGCTGCCGTTACGCGCCACCGAAACCTATCAGCGGATGGAAAGGTCGGTCTGGGAACATGCCGTAGCTTCTAGGCACGCCCCTCCCGCAAGCGGGGGGGGATGGGGGAGGGTCACGGTGTCTCACCGAGCCCACCCCCCAGACGAAGATCAGTTCTTCGCCTTGTCCACCAGCTTGTTCGCGCCGATCCACGGCATCATCGCGCGCAACTCGCTGCCGACCTGTTCGATCGGGTGGCGCTTGGCGGCGATACGGCTGGCCTTCAGCTCGGGCTGGCCGGCGCGGTTGTCGAGCACGAAGTCCTTCACGAAGCGGCCCGACTGGATGTCGGCGAGGACGCGCTTCATTTCCTTCTTGGTCTCTTCGGTGATGATGCGCGGGCCGGTCTTGATGTCGCCGTACTCGGCGGTGTTCGAGATCGAGTAGCGCATGTTGGCGATGCCGCCCTCATACATTAGGTCGACGATCAGCTTCAGTTCGTGAAGGCACTCGAAATAGGCCATTTCGGGGGCGTAGCCCGCCTCGACCAGTGTCTCGAAGCCCGCCTGGACCAGCGCGGTCGCGCCGCCGCACAGCACGGCCTGCTCGCCGAACAGGTCGGTTTCGCACTCTTCGCGGAAGTTCGTCTCGATGATACCCGAACGGCCGCCGCCGACGCCCGACGCATAGGCCAGCGCCACGTCATGCGCATTGCCGCTGGCGTCCTGGTGGATCGCGATCAGGCAGGGCACGCCGCCGCCGCGCACATATTCGCTGCGCACGGTGTGGCCGGGGCCCTTGGGTGCGATCATGATGACGTCGATGTCCGCGGGCGGCTCGATCAGGCCGAAATGCACGTTCAGGCCGTGCGCGAAGGCGAGCGCGGCGCCGGGCTTCATATTGCCCTTCAGGTCGGCGTCATAGATCGCGGCCTGATGCTCGTCGGGGGCCAGGATCATCAGGATGTCGGCCCAGGCGGCTGCTTCCTTGTTCGACAGGACCTTGAAGCCCGCCGCTTCCGCCTTGGCGGCCGAGGCCGAACCGGGGCGCAGCGCGATCGCGACATTCTTGACGCCCGAGTCGCGCAGGTTCTGCGCATGGGCATGACCCTGCGACCCGTAACCCAGGATGGCGATGTTCTTTTCGGAGATCAGGTTCAGATCGGCGTCGCGATCGTAATACACACGCATTGGACTTCCCTTTCAAAATGGTTGGGCCGCTCAGGGCCTCGGATCGTTGAAAATGGGGTGGCTCAGGCCGCTTCTGCGCCGCGCGAGATGGCGGCGATGCCGGTGCGGGCGACCTCGACCAGGCCGACTTCGCCCATCAGCTCGACGAACTTGTCGATCTTGGCGATGCCGCCCGTGACCTCGAACACGAAGCTGCTGATCGTCGCATCGACCACGCGGGCACGGTAGACCTCGGCCAGACGCAGCGCCTCGATCCGGCGGTCGCCGGTGCCCGAGACCTTCACCAGCGCCAGCTCGCGCTCGACATGGTCGCCCAGAACGGTCAGGTCGGTGACCTTGTGGACGGGCACCAGTCGGTCGAGCTGGGCGATGATCTGCTCCATCACCGGCGGCGAGGCGCTGGTGACGATGGTGATGCGGCTGACGGCCTTGTCGGCGGTGATCTCCGACACGGTCAGGCTCTCGATATTATAGCCGCGCGCGGTGAACAGCCCGGCGATCCGCGCGAGAATGCCCGGTTCGTTGTCGACGATCACCGCCAGCGTGTGGCGTTCCACCTGTTCGGTCTTGATGTGCATTTCGTAATTCCTCCCCGGTACGGGGAGGGGGACCGCTCGCGCAGCGAGTGGTGGAGGGGGCTCTCCACCAATGCTGTACCAAGCGGCGATCCCCCTCCACCGTGCCGCTTCGCGTCACGGTCCCCCTCCCCGCGGGCGGGGAGGAGCTAAGAGTTACACCAGCGCCTTGGCCTCGTCGTCCATGGTGCCCGATACCTCATTGGCCTGCAGGATCATGTCGGTGTGCGCCGCGCCCGACGGGATCATCGGGAAGCAGTTGGCGAGCTTGGCCACGCGGCAGTCGACGATCACCGGTCCGTCATGGTCGAGCATCGCGGCGATGCCGTCCTCCAGCTGATCGCGATGCTCGATCAATATGCCCTTCCAGCCATAAGCCTCGCCCAGCTTCACGAAGTCGGGCAGCGAGTCCGAATAGCTTTCGGCATAGCGGCTCTCATAGGTCAGTTCCTGCCACTGGCGGACCATGCCCATATATTCGTTGTTCAGGATGAAGATCTTGACCGGCAGGCGATATTGCGTCGCCGTCGCCAGTTCCTGGATATTCATCTGGATCGAGGCTTCACCGGCAATGTCGATCACCAGCGCGCCCGGATTGCCCAGCTGCGCCCCAATCGCGGCGGGCAAGCCGTAACCCATGGTGCCGAGGCCACCGCTCGTCAGCCACTTGTTGGGCTTCTCGAAACCGAAATGCTGCGCGGCCCACATCTGGTGCTGGCCGACCTCGGTGGTGATGATCGGCTGGCGCGCCTTGGTCGCGTCGTACAGCGCGCGGATCGCGCGTTGCGGCATGATCGCGTCGCCCGCCTCGGGGAAAGAGAGACAGCCGACCGCGCGCCAGCCCGCGATGCGGCGCTGCCATTCGGTCGTGTCGGGCTTGGGATGCTGGCGCGACTTCCAGATGCGCACCGCATCCTCCAGCGCGTGGCCGACATCGGCGATGATGGCCAGGTCGACGCGGACATTCTTGTTCACGCTCGACCGGTCGATATCGACATGAACCTTGCGGCTGTTCGGGCTGAACGCATCCAGGCGGCCGGTCACGCGGTCGTCGAAGCGGCTACCCAGCGCGACCACGAGGTCGGCCTGGTTCATCGCCATATTGGCTTCATAGGTGCCGTGCATGCCCAGCATGCCCAGCCATTGCGGATCGCTGGCCGGGAAGGCGCCCAGGCCCATCAGGGTCGAGGTGACGGGCGCGCCGGTGATGCGGGCCAGTTCGCGCAGCAGCTGCGACGCGGCCGGACCCGAATTGATGATGCCGCCGCCGGTATAGAGGATCGGACGCTCGGCGGCCGCCAGCATGTCGACCAGCTGCTCGATCTGGCTCTGGTCGGCCTTCACCTGCGGGCGATAGGTCTTGTGACGGATCGGACCCGGCTTCTGATAGCGGGCGGTGGCGACCTGCACGTCCTTGGGGATGTCGATCACGACCGGACCGGGGCGGCCCTGGGTCGCGATGTGGAACGCCTCATGCACCACCTCGCCCAGACGCGCGGGGTCCTTCACGAGGTAGTTGTGCTTGGAGCAGTGGCGCGTGATGCCGACCGTGTCGGCTTCCTGGAACGCGTCGGTGCCGATCAGCGCGGTCGGCACTTGGCCGGTGATGACCACCATCGGGATCGAATCGAGCAGCGCGTCGGTGATGCCGGTGACCGCATTGGTCGCGCCCGGTCCGGAGGTGACGAGCACCACGCCGGGCTTGCCGGTCGAGCGGGCATAGCCCTCCGCCGCATGGGTCGCCGCCTGTTCGTGGCGGACTAGAATGTGGCGGATGCGCTTCGATCGGAACATCGCGTCGTAGATCGGCAGCACCGCACCACCCGGATAGCCGAAGACGACCTCCACGCCGAGATCGCACAGCGCCTCGACCAGGATATCGGCTCCGCTTTTCTCGGTCATCGTCTTCGTCCTTCTGCGTCCGTGCCCGCTGACGGGGCGTGTCGGGAATGGCGCGGCTACAAGTTTAAAAAGTGCGCGTCAACCGTCAAATGCGCAATAAAGTTTCTATTATGCTGCAACGCACATCGGGAGCTGTGTCGGAAATCATGGTCCAGTCGGGGCCGGGCTGGTGACGGAACCAGGTAAATTGCCTTTTGGCGTAACGCCTTGTAGCGAGCGCGCCCGCAGCCTCGGCCTCGGCGCGGGTCATGGTGCCCGCCAGCAGCGCTGCAGCCTCCGGCACGCCGATCGCGCGGCGGATGGGGGCGTCGGCGGGCAGGTCTGGGCGGGCGAGGAGCGCGGCGGCTTCGTCCAGCCCTTCGTCCAGCATCTCACCGAAACGCCGGTCGATCCGCGCGTTCAGCCAGTCGCGATCGGGCAGCAGGATGACGGCGGACAGGGCGATGCGGTCGCCGATGCCGCCCTCTTTATGCGCCTGCCAGTCACGCAGCGGGCGGCCGGTGGAGCGCACCACCTCCAGCGCACGGGCGACGCGGGTGGTGTCGGCGGGATTGAGCCGCGCGGCGGCGGCGGGATCCTCGCGTGACAGGGCGGCATGGGCCTCGGCGACGGGGAGCGCGCGGACTTCCGCGCGAATATCGGGGTCGATCTCGGGCACCGGCGCGATGCCGTCGAGCAGGGTGCGCATATAAAGGCCGGTGCCGCCGACCAGGATCGGCAGCGATCCCGCCGTAACGCTGTCGTCGATCGCCTTGCGCGCCTCCGCCGCCCAGCGCGCCGCCGAATAGCCGGTGTCCGCCCCGTCGACATGACCGAACAGCCGGTGCGGAGCCTGGGCTTCTTCGGCAGGGGATGGTCGGGCGGTCAGGATCGACAGGTCGCGGTACACCTGCGCCGAATCGGCATTGATGATCGTGCCGCCGGTCGCCTTGGCCAGATCGAGCGCCAATGCGGACTTGCCGCTGGCGGTCGGCCCTGCGATGAGCGCGACCCTGGGTCGGTCAGAGGAGTTCGCCATGTTCATCGCCACGCTGATAGCAGCCAAGGGCCGACTGGCCGATGCGGATTTGTCGATCGCGCAGGAGAAAATGGCGGCGGCGGGTTGCACCGTCACCGCGACGCGCTGGATCGACACGGGCATCGCGGCCGACCTCGACTTCACCGGCGATCCGCTGGCGGCGCGCGAGGCGCTGGAGGGCCGGTTCGAGGCGACCGATATAGTCGTGCAGCCTGCCGCCAATCGCGAAAAGCGCCTTCTGGTCGCCGACATGGACTCCACGATGATCACCGTCGAGTGCATCGACGAACTGGCCGACTATGCCGGGATCAAGGAACAGGTGGCCGAGGTGACCGAGCGGGCGATGCGCGGCGAACTCGACTTCGCCGCCGCGCTCGACGCGCGGGTCGCGCTGTTGGAAGGGTTGGACGAGAGCGTCATCGAACAATGCCTGGCCGAACGGGTCACGCTGATGGCGGGCGCCCGCGCGCTGGTCCGCACGATGAAGGCGCGCGGCGGTCATGCGATCCTGGTGTCCGGCGGCTTCACCCGCTTTGCCGAGCCGGTCGCGGCCGAGATCGGCTTCGACCACGCCATCGCCAATTACCTCGAGATCGCGCATGGCAAGCTGACCGGCACGGTGCGCAAGCCCATCGTCGGCTCGGACACGAAGGAAAAGACGCTGCTCGCCGCGCTCGACGAACTGGGCATCGGTGCAGGTGAAAGCATGGCGGTGGGCGACGGGGCCAATGACCTGGCGATGATCCGCCGGGCCGGTCTGGGCGTCGCCTATCGCGCCAAGCCGATCGTCGCGGGCGCGGCGGCGGCGCGTATCGACCATGGCGACCTGACCGCGCTGCTCTATGCGCAGGGCATCCCACGCGCGGAGTGGGTGGTCGGTTAAAAGGCCGTCCAACTATTCCTCCCTTTGCAGGAGAGGTGGCGCGCGCAGCGCGTCGGAGGGGTGTCCCCCTCTCGATAGCGCGACACCCCTCCGTCAGGCCTTCGGCCTGCCACCTCCCCTGCAAGGGGAGGAACGGGATTTTACGGCGCGACGACCACGCAGGGCTGGCCGGATCGGCGGCACGCGGCTTGCGCCGCGCCGCGATTGGGATAGCCGCCCGCCTGGAGCCGGGTGACGCCGCCCGCCGTCACGAAATAGGGCTGCGCACCGCCAAGGCGTCCGCGCACCTCTCGCCACAGGGCATCCGCATTGCCGCGATCGCGGAAGGCTCCCAGCTGGATGCGCCATGGCCCGCTGGTCGTGCGAGCCGGTGTCGGCCTGGCGGGGCGCGGCGCGGTGGTCCGCGCGGGCGTCGGTGCAACGGGCTTGCGCCGGTCGATCAGGTCGGACGCTTCCTCGCGGACCGGTGGCGTCTGGCTGGCAGACGCGCCGGGTGCCGGATAGCTGGCGCCATAGCCGGGCGTCGCCGGGCGTGACGGTGTGATCGGCACCGGCTGCACCGCCGGGCGCGTCTGCACGGCGGTACGGGCCGGGGTGTCGGCCGCTTTGGCCGGGGTCGGTTCGCTACCCACCGTCACCCGCTTCGCCCCGCTGGCGACAGGGGCGGGCAGGGCGGTCAGGCGGGCGCGATATTGCTGGGCCAGTTCGACGCCGTGCTGTCGGTCGGGCGGGGTGATATACTGGTCCATCTGCGCCAGCGTCTGAGAGGCGGCCTGCAACCCCGCCTGCGACGCCAGCGTCATCAGCGCATAGGCGCGCGGATAGTCGCGGGGCA
This sequence comes from Sphingomonas sp. Sph1(2015), assembly GCF_001970915.1. Classification (NCBI taxonomy): domain Bacteria; kingdom Pseudomonadati; phylum Pseudomonadota; class Alphaproteobacteria; order Sphingomonadales; family Sphingomonadaceae; genus Sphingomonas; species Sphingomonas sp. Sph1(2015). Next base: position 72,116 of record NZ_MQUI01000006.1, on the reverse strand, counting down.
CGCCGTCACCGTTGAACAACATCGTGCCGAGCACCAGTTGCGCCCGCGGTTCGCCATGTGCGACCGACTTTTCCAGCCAGGGCGCGGCCTCGGTCTTCCGGCCCGCCTGGAACAGTGCGAGGCCGTAATTGTCGGCGGCCTGGACATGCCCCTGGACGGCAGCCTTGCGGAACCAGCTTTCGGCAAGCGCAGGGTCGAGCGGTACGCCGCGACCCAGCTTATAGGCCTGGGCGAGGTTGAACTGCGCATCGGCATCGCCCGCCACGGCGGGGCCGCGCCATTCCTCGACCGCCTTGCGATAATCGCCCTGCGCCCAGGCATCGACCCCGGCCTTCACGTCTGGCACGGCCAGCGCAGGCGTCGCGCTCAGGAAAACGGCCAGAAGAGCGGCGGGCGCGACCGTGCCGCCGATCGCGAATCTGCGCATCATCCTTCGTCCTTCCGCCCTTGTTGCACGCCATCCATGCCCCGCTGCCGGGCAAGGGTAAAGCGCTCAATGAAGGGGTTAACCGTTCCTTATAGGCTGGGGGCCTAGCGTGGGGGCCGATCGGGGAAACGGGTCATGCGCCGGGCGTATCGACCGCCTTCCCCCTGGGCCGAACCGGATGACCAAGATGACCACGTTCCGCACTCTCCTGTCCTGCAGCGTCGGCGTGTTGATCCTGGGGGGCTGCACCGCCGCCAGCCCGCGCACGGCGCGACTGAACGCGGAGGCCGGCCCGGCGCGGGCGAATGCCGCGCTCGCCGACCAGACCCGCCGGGTGCTGGCGCAGCGTGACGGCGACGCCGCGGTGGCGCTGGCCGAACGGCTGGTCGCGGCCGAACCCAGGGATGCGGGCTATCGTTCGCTCCTGGGGCAAAGCTATCTCCAGGCGGGTCGCTTCGCCTCGGCGCGGCAGGCCTTTACCGATGCCTTGCAGCTCGATCCCGCCGATGGCCGGGCCGCGCTGAACCTTGCGCTGGCGATGATCGCGGGGGGCAATGGGGCGGGTGCGCAGACGCTGCTCGACCGGCACGCCGCCGCCATTCCGACCGCCGACCTGGGGCTGGCGCTGGCGCTGGCTGGGGCGCCGGGCGAGGGCGTCCGCCTGCTGACCGCCGCCACGCGGGAGCCGGGGGCGAGCGTCAAGGCGCGCCAGAATCTGGCGTTGGCGCTGGCGCTGTCGGGGCAGTGGGACATGGCGCGCATGGCGGCGTCGGCCGACATGGCACCGGCGGATGTCGAGGGGCGGATGCGCGAATGGGCGGACTTCACCCATGCCAGTCCGGCCGACATGGTGTCGTCCCTGCTGGGTGTGCAGCCGTCGGTCGACACCGGCCAGCCGATCATGCTGGCGCTGAACGCGGCCCCCTCGGCGGCGGTGGTGCAGGACATGGTCCAGGCGCTGCCCCAGCCGGTCGTCGCGGCACCCGCACCCGCTGAACCGGCGGCGGCGCGCATCGTCTTCGCCGCGCAGCAGGAAATCGTCCAGCCGCTGCCCATGACCGCCCAGCGGACCGCGCGAACTCCGCCGTCGAGCCTGTTGCTGGCCCGGCGTGATGATGAACCGCAGCCCAGCGATCGGCGCATCGCGGCAGGCCCCGTCACGGCACCCGCCCTGCTCCGCCGGGCCGAGGAACGGCACATCGTCACGCGGCGTCGCGGCGACTGGAATGTCCAGATCGGCGCCTTCGGCAAGGCGGACGGCGCGCAAAAGGCGTGGGACCAACTGACCCGCCGTTTCGACGGCCTGTCGGGCTATGCCCCGCAGAGCGGCACCGTGCGCCTGTCGGGCGAGCGGCTTTACCGCCTGTCGGTCGGCGGGCTCAGCCGCGCCGATGCCGACTCACTCTGTCATCGTTATCGTGCGGCGGGGGGTGCTTGTTTCGTCCGGCGTCAGGGCGATGACCATATGGCGCAATGGGCGCGGCCGGGGATCGGCATCGCATCGCTCTGACATCAGACGGCTTCGCCTGCCGCGCGGCCGCTCGCCCAGGCCCATTGGAAGTTATAGCCGCCCAGCCAGCCGGTGACGTCCACCGCCTCGCCGACGAAGTGCAGCCCCGGCACCGCCTTGGCCTCCATGGTGCGCGAGGACAGCCCGGCGGTGGAGACACCGCCGACCGTCACCTCGGCCTTGGCATAGCCTTCGCTGCCATTGGGGTGGAAGGTCCAGTCGGCCAACCGTCCCTGCGCTGCCGCCAGCAGCTTGTCGGTCGCCGCGCCCAGTTCGGCGGGCAGCGCCAGCCGTTCCGCCAGCGTCTCCGCCAGCCGGTCGGGCAGGTGTTGGCCAAGCGCCCGGCGTGGACTGGTGCGCGGGGCGCTGCGCTTCAGGGCGACCAGCCAGTCGGGCGCGCAATCGGGCAGGAAGTCGATGCCGATCGCCTCGCCATGCCGCCAATAGGACGACACCTGCAGGATCGCCGGGCCGGACAGGCCGCGATGGGTGAACAGCGCCGCCTCGCGAAAACGCGTCTTGCCCGCGCGCGCCACGACTTCGGATGCCACGCCCGAGAGCGAGCGGAACAGCGTCTCCTCGCCGCCCAGCGTCAGGGGAACGAGGGCAGGGCGCGGCTCGACCACCTTCAGCCCGAACTGGCGGGCGAGGTCATAGGCATAGCCGGTCGCACCCATTTTGGGGATGCTCGGCCCGCCGGTCGCGACGATCAGGCGGGGGGCGGTGAAGGCCCGGCCGCCGCGCGTCACCCGGAATTGCGTGCCGTCATGCGCGACCGCCTCGACCGGCTGGCCGAGCGCGATATCGACCACGCCGCCGGACCGCGCGGCCCGGTCGCCTTCATCGAGCAGCATCGCCACGATCTGCCGCGCCGAACCGTCGCAGAACAGCTGTCCCAGCGTCTTTTCGTGCCAGGCGATGCCATGCGCCTCGACCAGTTCCAGAAAGTCGGCTGGTGTGTAGCGGCCCAGCGCCGATTTGGCGAAGTGCGGGTTCGCCGACAGGAAGCGGTCGGGCACGGTGCCGATATTGGTGAAATTGCACCGTCCGCCGCCCGAGATCAGGATCTTCTTGCCCGGCGCATCGGCATGGTCGACGACCAGCACCCGCCGCCCCCGCTGCCCCGCGCTGGCGGCGGCCATGAGCCCCGCCGCGCCCGCGCCGAGGATGATCGCGTCATAGTGTTGCATGAGCGGCGTTTAGTCGCGTGGGGGGCGATGCGATAGTGCCGTGTGATGACCGCTTGGCACGCCCCTCCCGCAAGCGGGAGGGGATGGGGGAGGGTAGGCCGCGAGCAATGGTCTCGGTGAGACTCCTTACCCTCCCCCGACCCCTCCCGTTTACGGGAGGGGAGAAGAAGGGAGTCCTCCCGCCTGCGGGAGGGGAGGAAGAAGGTCAGAGGGCTTTCACCTCCACCACCTCCACCGCGTCCGCCTTGCCTCCGAACGCCACCGTCTCACCCGCCATTGCGCCCATCAGGGCGCGGGCCAGCGGCGCGGCATAGGCGATGCGGTCGTGCGCGGGATCGGCCTCGTCATGGCCGACGATGGTCAGCGTCCTGCTTTGCCCGTTGAGGCGGATGGTCACCGTGCTGCCGATCCCGACCTCATCCTCGGCGGGGGCAGGGGCCAGCTCCGCCGTGGCGGCTCGGGTGTTCCAGTAACGCAGTTCGCGCTGGAGCCGGGTCCGTTCCTCGTCATCGGTCGCGGCGGCGACGGCGGCCTCGACCTCCGCCACTTTCGCGCGGGTCAGCTCCAGGCCACGCGAAGTGACCAGATTGGGGCCGGGCGGGATGGGCAGCTCGAATTTGGGTTCGAGATGCTCCTCATCGGATTCGCGGCGAAAGGCGACACTCATCGGGGATCAACGCATCGGGTCATGACGCGGCTCCATGACGGGCCGTTCGGTTCACCGCAAGCACGGCTTGAGTTTCTCGCCAATTGGTGTAAAGGGCCACGCTTTCACGGAACGCAAACAATCACCCGTGCCGCATGGGTGTATCCGCCAACCGAGAGGGATGGGTCCCTTGGTTCGGCGGTACGCGCTCCTTTTTCTGTCGGAGTCCCCATGCCTTTTTCTGCCTTGCCGCCGGTATTGTCGGCTGCCCTTTCCGCGCGTGGCTATACCGCGCCGACCCCCGTCCAGGCCGCCGTTATCGAGGATGACGCCCAGGGCCGCGACCTGATCGTGTCCGCCCAGACCGGCTCGGGCAAGACCGTCGCCTTCGGCCTCGCCATGGCCAGCGAACTGCTGAACGGCGGCGATCACCTGCCCCAGCCGGGCGCGCCGATGGCGCTGGTCATCGCACCGACCCGCGAGCTGGCGCTGCAAGTCAGCCGTGAGCTGGAATGGCTCTATGCCGGGGCGCGGGCGCGTATCGCGACCTGCGTCGGCGGCATGGACGCCTCGCGCGAGCGTCGTGCGCTCAGCCATGGCACGCATATCGTCGTCGGTACGCCGGGCCGTCTGCGCGACCATCTGGAGCGCGGCGCGCTCGACCTGTCGTCGCTGAAGTTCGTCGTTCTCGACGAGGCGGACGAGATGCTTGACATGGGCTTCCGCGAAGACCTGGAACAGATCCTCGACGGCACGCCCACCGAGCGCCGCACGCTCCTGTTCTCGGCGACCATGCCGCGTCCGATCGTGCAGCTGGCCAAGCGTTACCAGACCAATGCCAAGCGGATCGAGACGATCAGCGAGGACAAGGGCCATGCCGACATCGCCTATCAGGCGGTGACGGTGGCGCCTGCCGATATCGAGGCGGCGGTGGTCAACCTGCTGCGCCTGCATGAAGCCGAAGTCGCGATCCTGTTCTGCGCCACGCGCGACAATGTCCGCCATCTCCACGCCAGCCTGGTCGAGCGTGGCTTTTCGGCGGTCGCACTGTCGGGCGAGCATTCGCAGAACGAGCGCAACCATGCGCTCCAGGCGCTGCGGGACGGCCGCGCCCGTGTCTGCGTCGCGACCGACGTCGCCGCGCGCGGTATCGACTTGCCGGGTCTGACGCTGGTCATCCACGTCGAAATCCCGCGCGATGCCGAGGCTTTGCAGCACCGTTCGGGCCGTACCGGCCGTGCGGGTCGCAAGGGCACCGCGATCCTGATCGTGCCCTATCCGCGCCGCCGCCGGGTCGAGGGTATGCTGCGCGGTGCGCGTATCGATGCCGAATGGCGTCGCGCGCCGACGCTGGAGGAAATCCGCGCGCAGGACCGCGAGCGCCTGCTGACCGCGCTGCTGGCTCCGGTCGAGGTGGACGAGGGCGATCGTGAGCTGGCCACTCGCCTGCTTGCCGAGAAGTCGCCCGAGGATATCGCCGCCGCTTTGGTCCGCGCGCACCGCGCCGCGCTGCCCCAGGCCGAGGAACTGGTCGAGGGCGATGCTCCGGCCCCGCGCGAGCGTCGCGAAGGGTTTGACGACACGGCCTGGTTCCGCATGAGCGTCGGCCGCAGCCAGAATGCCGATCCGCGCTGGCTGCTGCCGCTGATCTGCCGTCGCGGGCACATCACCCGCAACGAGATCGGCGCGATCCGCATCCAGCCGAACGAGACGCTGTTCGAAATCCCGTCCGCGCTGGCGTCGCGCTTCATCGCCGCGCTGAAGCGGACCGAGGCGGACCATGCCGAGGACGATATCGCGATCGAGCAGGCCGATGGCCCGCCCGCCGGTGGTTCGGGCCATGGCGGTCCGCGTCGTGGTCCGGGCGGTGGCAATCGTCCGATGGGCGGTCGTCCGGCCGGTGGCCCCGGTGGCGGCCCGCGCCGCTACTCGCCGCGCCCCACCCAGGGCGGCCCGCGCGGTCCGCGTCGCGGCTAACCCTTAGCGGTTCAGCAAAAAGCCCTCCCCGAGATATCTCGCGGAGGGCTTTTTTATTCCTCCCCAAGCTGTGCTTGGGGAGGAGGACCGCCGGGCGCAGCCCGGTGGTGGAGGGGCGTGGTCCCTCACTGGCGTTGCTGGCCTTACCACCACTCGCTGACGCGAGCGGTCCCCCTCCCCATCGGGGATGGGGAGGATTTTTACGCGATCTCCCGTCCCGCCTTCCACAGCCGCAGCGCGCGGCCCTGCACCGGAAAGCCGTCGAACGGCGTATTCCCCGCCGAGGCGAAGGCGTCGCCCGACACCATCCATGGCGTGTCGGGGTCGAACAGCATCAGGTCGGCGGGCTTGCCCGGCTCCAGCGTGCCGGTGTCGAGTCCCAGCACCCTGGCGGGATGGCTTGCCAGCAGCGCGAACAGCCGGGGCAGGGTGATCCGCTCGTCACGCACCAGCATCAGCGCCAGCGGGAGCAGCGTCTCCGCCCCCGCCATGCCAGGCTCGGCATCGACGAAGGGCAAGCGCTTGGATTCGGGGCCGTGCGGATCATGGCCCGAGCCGATCACATCGATCGTCCCATCCGCGACCGCTGCCAGGGCCGCCTGCCGGTCGCTCTCGTCGCGCAAGGGTGGCGAGAGCCGGGCATAGGTGCGGAAATCGGTGACGGCGATATCGGACAGGTGAAGGTGCGCGGGCGTGATCCCGCACGTCACCTTCACTCCGCGCCGCTTGGCCGCGCGGATAAGGTCGAAGCCCGCCGCCGTCGTCACCTGGCGGATGTGCAGCTTCGCACCCGTTTCCTCGGCCAGCATCAGGTCGCGCGCAATGGCGAGCGACTCGGCGATGGCAGGTGCGGAGGGCAGGCCCAGGCGGCTCGCCGTCTCGCCTTCGGTCGCCACAGCCTCGGCGGCGAGGCCGCCATCCTCGGCATGGGTGATGACGGTGAGGCCCAGATCGGCGGCATAGGCCAGCACGCGGTGCATCACGCCCGAATCGGCGATCCAGCCGCGCCCGGTGCCGACCGCGCGCGCGCCGGCCGAGACACAGACCGCCATCTCGGCCAGGTCCGTCCCCGTCAGCGCGCGAGTCGCCGCCGCGATGGGATGAATCCACAGATCGGGCCGTCCGATCAGCGCGGCCCGCTGCACCACGCCGGGATCGTCCAGCACCGGCGACTGGTCGGGCATCAGGCCGATGCGAACGATCCCGCCCGCGCGCGCCGCCGCATTGTCGACCTTGAACACGCCCAGATCGATGATGCCGGGGGCCAGCATCTTGCCGCCGCAGTCGATGACCGTCGCGCCCTCGGGCGCGTCTCCGGTGCCGGTGATGACGCCGTCCTCGACCAGCAGGGTCGACCCACGAATCTTGCCGCCGACCGGGCAGATCAGCGTGGCGTTGGTAAAGGCGGTGATGCTCATGCCCAGCCCTCCAGCTTGCGGGCTCGGCGGGTCAGCACGTCCAGACAGGCCATGCGCACCGCGACGCCCATCGCGACCTGCTCGGTAATCGCCGATTGCGGGCCGTCAGCCACGTCCGAGTCGATCTCGACCCCCCGGTTCATCGGACCGGGGTGCATGACCAGCGCATCGGGCTTGGCACGCTTCAGCCGCTCGGCGGTCAGGCCGTAGCGCATCCGGTACTCACGGGTGGAGGGGATATAGCCGCCCGCCATTCGCTCATTCTGGACGCGCAGCATCATGACGACATCGGCGTCCTCGATGGCTTCGTCGAAATCGGTGAAGGGGGTGACGAACATCCGCTCGATCCCCTTGGGCATCAGCGTCGAGGGCGCGCAGACCCGCACTTCGGCCGCCAGCGCGGTCAGGGCGAGAATGTCCGAGCGCGCGACCCGGCTGTGCAGGATATCGCCGCAGATGACGACCTTCTGGCCCGCCACGCTGCCCCGGCGGCGGCGGATGGTCAGCATGTCGAGCAGCGCCTGCGTCGGATGCTCATGCCGCCCGTCGCCCGCGTTCAGGACCGGGCAGTCGACCTTGTCGGCGATCAGGCGGACCGCGCCCGACGCCATGTGGCGGATCACGATGACGTCGGCGCGCATCGCGTTCAGCGTCATCGCCGTGTCGATCAGCGTCTCGCCCTTCTTCACGCTCGACTGCGCGGCGTGCATGTTGACGACGTCCGCGCCCAGGCGTTTTCCGGCGATCTCGAAGGACAGAAGGGTCCGGGTCGAGTTCTCGAAAAAGGCGTTGATCTGGGTCAGGCCCGCCAGTCTTGTGTCGGGCGTATCGGTCGCGCCGCGATCGAGCCAGTGTTCCGCCTCGTCAAGCAGGAACATGATCTCATGCGGTTGAAGGCCGTCGATTCCGGTCAGATGCCGGTGCGGGAAAACGGCGCCACCCTGAATGAGCGTGCCGGGGCGATGATCCGAGGTCTGCATTAAAGCCGCCGGGTAGCGAGCGGCGGCGCGATGGGCAACCCAAATCCTCCCCAAGCGAGGCCTGGAGGAATGCTTCTACGCCATCACCAGCGCGTCGATCGCGGCTTGCAGGATATGCGCGGCGGCGAGGTTGTCGATCCGCTCGGCGCGCTTGGCGCGGCTCATATCCTGTTCGATCATCGTGCGTTCGACCGCGACCGTCGACCAGCGCTCGTCCCACAGCAATATGGGGCCGAGATCGGCGCAGTTGCGCGCGAAGCTGCGCGTCGATTGCGAGCGTGGGCTTTCGCTGCCGTCCAGGTTCAGCGGCAGGCCGATGACCAAGCCCTGCACGCCCTGCTGCGCGATCATCGCGATCAGCTGTTCCTTGTCCTTGGTGAACTTGGTCCGGCGGATGAGGGTGGCGGGGCTGGCGAAGCTCCACCCGGCATCGCACAGCGCGGTGCCGACCGTCTTGGTGCCGACGTCCAGCCCGATCAGCCGCCCGCCGGAGGGCAGGGCGTTACGAAATTCGGTACGGTCGGTGGTGATCAGGCTCATCGAAAGGCTTTCAAACGGCGATCCGCATCGGCGCGGACATTTGCCCAGAACAGGCTATAGTCATAGACGTGATAATTGTTGCCCGGCAGCACATAGGGGCCGACGCTCGGCCCCTCGCCGATGGTCAGGATGCCGCGCCCTTCGCACTTGGCGGGCACCTTGCCCGCCGCGATGGCGGCGGTCTTCAGGTCGGCGGACGGATAGAGCGTGCCCAGATTGGCGGTCGCAGGCGCAGCGACGCCGGCCGTACCCGTCAAGGGGTTGGTGCAGAGCATCGCGGTGTCCTTGCGAGGCGCGCCGGTGTAACCGTTGGTCTGGTCGAACACGTCGAGGATCAGCGACGGGTCGGCGGGTTCGCCGAAGCTCTGCCAGCTGAGGATGCAGCCGGTCTGGTCGGGTGCCGCACAGGCGGGCAAACCCATGGCGGGCAGGTCGGCGGTCATCGAGATCGGCCAGCCGACGACATAGGCCGCGACGATCCGCCGCTTGAGCGCGGGGTCCTTGGCCACCCGGTCGGTCAGCAGCCTCGACAGGTGCAGCGCGCCCTGGCTGTGCCCCGCCAGGATCAGCGGGCGGTTGGGATCGACCTGTTCCAGAAAGGCGGTAAATGCCGCGTCCACGTCGCGATAGGCGAGGTCGAGCGCGCGTTCGGCATCCGCCATGCTGGTCAGGAACGCGCCGAACGTCGCCTGGCGATAGCGCGGTGACCAGATGTCGCCCGACCCGTTGAAGGCGCTTGCCTGTCCGCGCAGGAACAGCTCGGCGCGGGCATTGGTCTCGGGATCGTCTAGCGGTGCGTTCCAGTGCGCCTTGCTGACATAGGACGTCGGATGGATGAAGAAGACCGCCGCCCCTCGGCCGGGCTGGCCGGGCATATAGCCAGTCGGCGTCCAGAGCGCCGGGTTGCCCGGCAGGTCGGGGCGCGCCAGCCACATCTTGCGATCGCGATATGCCTCGGCCCGTGTCGTCGCCTGGGTCTGGAACGACTCGGAGGGGACGGTCGACCAGCGGAGAAGCTGGTTGCCGAACAGGCGATAGGCAAAGGCCGCCGCGATCGTCAGCACGATGAGCGCCGCCACGACATAGAGGAATTTGCGCGCCAAATCATCACTCCGTTGTGCGGTGCAGCAAAACAGGACGGCCCGCAATTGCTATCCATGATGCCCCACTTGCCCCCATTGCAATCGCCAAGGCGGCAAAAGCGTTGCGCGAAGCCGCGCGGCGATGCTAGCCGCAAATCCATGTCCGTAGATACCGCAACCGTGAAGAAGATCGCGAGCCTCGCCCGCATCGCGATCACCGAGGAGGACGCGACGCGCCTCGCCCCCGAGCTTGGGAATATCCTGGGCTGGATCGAGCAGCTGGGCGAGGTCGACACCCAAGGGGTCGAGCCGATGACCGCGGTCATCCCCAACCAGCTTCGCCTGCGCGACGACGTCGTCAATGACGGCGGCATCCGCGACCTCCTCATGCAGAATGCGCCGCAGGCCGAACATGGCTTCTTCACGGTGCCCAAGGTGATCGAATAATGACTGATCTCACCACACTCGGCATCGCCGCCATCCGCGACGGCGTGCGCGACGGCCAGTTCAAGGCGCGCGAAGTCGCCGAGGCCTTCAACGCCAAGGTCGCGGGCGCGAAGGCGCTCAACGCCTTCCTGGTCGAGACCCCGGACCATGCGCTGGCCGCCGCCGATGCGGCCGATGCCGCGCTTGCGGCTGGCGAGACGCTCAAGCCGCTCGCGGGCGTGCCGATCGGCATGAAGGACCTGTTCGCGACCAAGGGCGTCGCGACCACCGCGGCGAGCAAGATCCTGGAAGGCTTCGTGCCGCCCTACGAATCGACGGTGTCGCAGAATCTGTGGAATGCGGGCGCGGGGATGCTGGGCAAGCTGAACCTCGACCAGTTCGCCATGGGCTCGTCCAACGAAACCAGCGCGTTCGGTAACGTGATTTCGCCCTGGCGGCGCCCGAACGACACCGCTCCGCTCGCCCCCGGCGGGTCGTCGGGCGGGTCGTCGACGGCGGTGTCGGCGGGGTTGGCTCCCGGCGCGACCGGCACCGACACCGGCGGCTCGATCCGCCAGCCCGCCGCCTTCACCGGCATTTCGGGCATCAAGCCGACCTATGGCCGCTGTTCGCGCTGGGGCACGATCGCCTTCGCCTCCTCGCTCGACCAGGCGGGGCCGATGGCGCGCGATGTGCGCGACTGCGCGATCATGCTGGAGGCGATGGCGGGTTTCGACGCCAAGGACGCGACCTCGCTGAAGCTCGACGTGCCCAACTGGGAAGCTGCGCTGTCGGCGGACCTGAAGGGCAAGCGTGTCGGCGTGCCCAAGGAATACCGCGTCGACGGTATGCCCGCCGAGATCGAGGCGTTGTGGCAGCAGGGCATCGCCTGGATGCGCGATGCGGGCGCGGAGATCGTCGAGGTCTCGCTGCCGCACACCAAATATGCGCTGCCCGCTTACTACATCATCGCGCCTGCCGAGGCGTCGTCCAACCTCGCCCGCTATGACGGCGTGCGGTACGGCCTGCGCGACCTGCCCGAAGGGGCGGGCCTGCAGGACATGTATGCCGCGACCCGCGCCGCCGGGTTCGGCGACGAGGTGAAGCGTCGCATCCTGATCGGCACCTACGTCCTGTCGGCGGGCTTCTACGACGCCTATTACACCCAGGCGCAGAAGGTCCGCACGCTGATCGCCCGCGATTTCGAGCGTGCCTTCGAGCAATGCGACGTGCTGCTCACCCCGACCGCGCCCTCGGCGGCGTTCGCGCTGGGCGAGAAGCAGGCCGATCCGCTGGCCATGTACCTCAACGACGTGTTCACGGTGCCCGCCTCGCTGGCCGGGCTGCCCGCCATGTCGGTGCCGGGCGGGCTGGACAAGGACGGGCTGCCGCTCGGCCTTCAGATCATCGGCAAGCCGCTGGACGAGCAGGGCGTGCTGAACGCCGGGCTCGCCATCGAGCAGCGCGCGGGCTTCACTGCCCGTCCGCAGGCCTGGTGGTAAGCGACCGCGCCTTTTCGGCCCGCAACATCGCCGTGTTGCGGGAGGCGCAGGGCGCCCTGAACGTCGCGTTCGGGGCAATCCTCAGCGCCTATGTCGGCGTGTCGCTGAACCATATGGAAAGCCAGCCCTTCGACCATCACACGCTGGCGCGCTTCTTTCTGGGCGTGGCGGGCTTCATCCTGTGCCTGTGCGTCGGCAACAGCGTGATCCTGCGCGGTGAGGTGCGGCTGGGCGTCCTGTTCCTGCTGCTGGGCGCAGGCGCGGCCTATATCGGGTTGCGCGAGGCGCGGCATCTCGGTTTCGAGACGTCCGTCCTGCGCATCCTGTCGACCTGCTGGATCGTCGCCCTGCTGGGCAGCAACGCCGTCCTGACGGCGATCAACTATCTTCATCATCGAGATCGAACATGAGCGAATATCGCATCCAGGGCGCGACGGGGGAATGGGAGGTCGTGATCGGCCTGGAAGTCCATGCCCAGGTCACTTCCAACGCCAAGCTGTTCTCCGGCGCGGCGACCGCGTTCGGTGCGGAGCCGAACACCCAGGTCTCGCTGGTCGACGCGGCGATGCCCGGCATGCTGCCCGTGCCCAACATGGAGTGCATCCGCCAGGCGGTGCGCACCGGCATGGCCATCGATGCGCAGATCAACAAATGGTCGCGCTTCGACCGGAAGAACTACTTCTACGCCGACCTTCCGCAGGGTTATCAGATCAGCCAGCTCTACCACCCGCTGGTGGGTGAGGGCGCGATCGAGATCAGCCTGGACGAAAAGAATCCCGACGGCCCGACCAAGTCGATCGGCGTCGAGCGTATCCATGTCGAGCAGGATGCGGGCAAGCTGATGCACGACCAGCATCCGACGCGCTCCTATGTCGACCTCAACCGCTCGGGCGTCGCGCTGATGGAAATCGTCAGCCGCCCCGACATGCGTTCTCCGGCAGAAGCAGGGGCTTATCTGCGCAAGCTGCGCGCGATCCTGCGCTATGTCGGGTCGTGCGACGGCAATATGGAAGAAGGCTCGATGCGCGCCGACGTGAACGTGTCGGTCCGCAAGCCCGGCGACGAATTCGGCACCCGGACCGAGACGAAGAACGTCAACTCGGTCCGCTTCGTCATGGCAGCCATCGAATATGAGGCCAAGCGCCAGGTCGCGGTGCTGGAGGACGGCGGCAAGATCGTCCAGGAAACCCGCCTGTTCAACGTCGAGAGCGGCACCACCCGCTCGATGCGATCGAAGGAGGATGCGCATGATTACCGCTACTTCCCCGATCCCGACCTGCTGCCGCTGGAGCTGACCGACGCGTTCCTTGAGGAATGCCGCGCCAGCCTGCCCGAGCTGCCCGATGCCAAGCGTCGCCGGTACGAGGCGCTGGGCCTGACCGCCTATAACGCGGGCGTGCTGACCGCCGAGGTCGAAACCGCGCGCTGGTTCGATACGCTGCTGGGTGCGCTGGAAGGCTCGCAGGCCAAGCCCGCACAGGCGGCGAACTGGGTCGCGGCCGAGCTGTTCGGCGCGCTGAACCGGCTGGGGAAGGACATCACCGAGAGTCCGGTGTCGCCTGCCCAGGCCGCCGAATTGCTGGCGCTGGTCGCCGACGGCACGCTGTCGGGGAGTCTCTCAAAGCAGGTGTTCGAGATCATGCTGGAGACGGGCGATGGTCCGTCGAAGATCGTCGAGGAGCGCGGCCTCAAGCAGACCAGCGACACGGGCGCGATCGAGGCGGTGATCGCCGAGGTTCTGGAGAAGAACCCCAACCAGTTGGGCCAGTACCGCGCGGGCAAGGACGCGCTGTTCGGGTTCTTCGTCGGGCAGACGATGAAGGCGATGGGCGGCAAGGCCAACCCGGCGGTGGTGAACGACCTGTTGAAAAAGGCGCTGGCCGGGTGATTTAGCGCCGCTCCCCCTCCTTCTCCCCTCCCGCAGGCGGGAGGGGCCGGGGGAGGGCATTGAGCCTCGCAGAGGACGTGGCCTGTGGCTTTCCCTCCCCCATCCCCTCCCGCCTGCGGGAGGGGCGTGCTTCTGGGCGGGCCGTTTACGCTATCGTGAGCTGAGCTTTGGATTCAGCAAACGGTCTGCGGCAACCCTCACACCTCACCCCGCGCATCTCCCCTCCCGCAAGCGGGAGGGGTCGGGGGAGGGCAACGGTGTCTCACCGAGACTACCCCCTCAATTACTGCGCATCCAGATCCTGGTTCCGCACCACGCCGCCGGTCCCGCCGACGCCGTCATGCTCGCCGGTATCGGTAAACGTTACCGGCTCCTCACCACCCTCACCGCGCTTCACCGCATCGGAACGCGCCTCGACAGCCTGTTCGATATCGCTGCGCGGGTCTTCGCGCGGCGGGCTGTCCGGGTTGTTCTCCGGCGCTTCGCCGGGCGGGCTGTCGGGATGGTTTTCGAGGTTGGTCGCCATGATCGGCTCCTCTCAGATCTGGGGCGGCTGGGCGGTGCCGGGATCGCCCGGACCCACGCCGGGGGCGGGCTGGTCGATATCCGGGCCGGGCGGCACGATTTCGGGCGGCGGCGTGTCGGGTTGCGCCGGTTGGGTCGGCTGCGGGCTTTCGGGCGGGGGCTGAGTAGCCATGATCGCTCTCCGTTTCTGGGGCTGGGGAGGGCATAAACGCACTGCGCGCACCGATGTTGCCTGTTGTCCCTTGCCGAAGCCGCCCATGGTGATATAGACGCGCGCCCATCGGCGGTGTCCTCGTGCGGGCGTGGCGGAACTGGTAGACGCGCTGGATTTAGGTTCCAGTATCGTAAGATGTGGGGGTTCGAGTCCCTTCGCCCGCACCAGTCCCCGGTCACAACGGGGCGACAGCCACACGGAATTTCTCCAGATTGAAGGCCTTTAGATGCAGACTGTCGAGACGCTGAACGAGGGGCTGAAGCGCGCCTACACGCTCACCATCACTGCCAAGGACATCGACGGTAAGGTCGATGCCGAGCTGAAGCGGATCGCTCCGCAGATGAAGATGCCCGGCTTCCGCCCCGGCAAGGTCCCGGCGAACCTGGTTCGCAAGATGCACGGCCCGGCGCTCCTCCAGGACGCGCTGAACACCGCGCTGCAGGAAGGCGTGCAGTCGCTGATCGCCGACAAGAACCTGCGCCCCGCGATGCAGCCGCAGGTCGAGCTGGTCGGCGAGTATGAAGAGGGCAAGGACGCGACGCTGAACGTCACGCTCGAGGTTCTGCCGACCGTCCCGACCCCGGCGATCGACGCGCTGAAGCTCGAGCGCCTGACCGTGCCGGTCGCCGACGAGGCGGTGGACGAGCAGCTTCAGAAGTTCGCCGACCAGCAGAAGCGTTGGGACGATGCGGCCGACAAGGCCGCGGCGGAAGGCGATCAGGTCACCGTCGACTTTGTCGGCAAGACCGCCGATGGCGTCGCCTTCGAGGGCGGCTCGGGCGAGGACATGGCCGTCGAGATCGGCGGCGGTCGCCTGATCCCCGGTTTCGAGGAGCAGCTGGTCGGCGTGAAGGCCGGTGAAGAGAAGCAAATCTCGGTCACCTTCCCCGAGGACTATCCCGCCAAGGACCTGGCCGGTCAGCCCGCGACCTTCGACCTGACGATCAAGTCGGTGAAGACCGCTGGCGAAGCCAAGGTCGACGACGAGATGGCGAAGAATCTGGGCCTGGAAAGCCTGGAGCAGCTGCGCGGCCTGCTGAAGGGGCAGATCGAGCAGGAGCATAACGGCCTGACCCGCACCTATATGAAGCGCAAGCTGCTCGACCAGCTGGCCGATGGCCACGACTTTGAGGTTCCGCCGTCGATGGTCGAGGCCGAGTTTTCGCAGATCTGGGCGCAGCTCGAGCATGAAGCCACGCACGAGGAAGACCCCGAGGCCGCCAAGGCCGAGATGGAAAAGGAGCGCGACGATTATAAGAAGATCGCCGAGCGCCGCGTCCGTCTGGGCCTGCTTCTCTCGGAAATCGGTCAGGCGAACGGCGTCGAAGTGACCGCGCAGGAAATGAACCGCCTGATCGCCCAGGCCGCGCAGCAATACGGCCCGGAAGATCGCCAGCGCTTCATCCAGTATGTCCAGCAGGAGCCGATGGCCGCCGCCCAGCTTCGCGCGCCCCTGTATGAGGACAAGGTCGTCGACTTCCTGTTCGGCAAGGCCGAGATCACCGACCGCGAGACCACGCGCGAGGAACTGGAAGCCGCGATTGAGAGCGAGGATGGCTTCGCGTCGGGCACGCACGTCCACAATCATGACCACGACCATGATCATGACCATGGCAAGAAGAAGCCCGCAAAGACGAAGGCCAAGAAGGCCGATGCCGACGTGACCGAGGAAGCGGTCGCTGACGACGCCGAGAAGAAGCCTGCCCGCGCCAAGAAGGCGGCTCCGGCTGAGGACGAAGCGGAAGCGGCCGAGGAAGCCCCCGCGAAGAAGCCGCGCGCCAAGAAGGCCGCTGCTCCGGCGGAAGGCGAAGCGGACGCCGCCGAGGCGCCCGCCAAGAAGCCGCGTGCCAAGAAGGCTGCGCCGACCGAGTAAGGACGGCCTGCGCGGGCTTCGGCCCACCGATTGATAAAGAGGGCGGCCGCGCAAGCGGTCGCCCTTTTGTCGTTCAGGTCCGCCGTGCTTTTAAAATAAGATGATACGATATGGACTTACCCCTCCCCTTCAGGGGAGGGGGCGGGGGTGGGGCGCCTCCACGAATTCCGCGCTTGTGGCGAGGCCCCACCCCCACCCCAACCCCTCCCCTTCAGGGGAGGGGCTCGCGTTAGTTCAAGGCAATATCATCACGGTCAAGAATCGGGCGTCGAGCAGCGGCGATGACGAAACAGGCGGCGAGCAGCGGCAGCAGCCACAGCACCCGGCTCTGGTAACGATCATCGGGGCCGGACAGATCGCCGGTGATGGCCGCGTTGAGCAGGAGCGTCGCAACGACCAGCCCCGCCAGACCCAGCAGCCGCCACCGCCGACGGCGTATCGCCCAGACGAGCATCAGGGGCAGCAGCAGGACGACGGCCATCGCCACCGCGACGTCGGGTACGAATTTCAGCGGATCGAGCGCCCCGCGCTGTTGCCGCGACACCGCAAACGCCCGGCAGGCATCCGGCAGTCGGGCTTTCAGGATGTGGGCAATCTGCATGTCGGCGGCATAGGGCGGCAGCACGCCCTTGCGAACGGTCACCAGTTGCTCGGCAAACCCCCGCCACGCCAATGCCGCGAAGCCGCCGGGATCGTCGTGCAGGACCCTGCGAATGATTGTCCGCTGTTCGGCGACCGCGCCTGCCCGGTCGTGATGGAGCATCGCGCCAATCGGTGAGCGCTGGTCCCAGAGATAGGCCTGACCCGGCTTGGCGATCGACGGGTCGTCGACCAGCGGCCGCACGGAGCAATGGGCAAGCGCCCGTTCGCGACAGAGCCGCGCCAGCGTCGGTTGCGCCACATGTCCGTCAAAGAGGCGTGCGAGCAGGAAGGTGTCGGACGACAAAGCGGGCCTGAACTCATACCCCGCCACCCGGTTCAGGCCGCTCAGACCCATCAGCGTCAGGGCGATGGCCAGCGCGGCGGGCAGGGATCGCCGGATCGTCTCGCGCCACCCCGTGCCGCTTATCAGCATGGCGACCGCCGCCAGCCCCAGAAGCCCCGCCGCCAACAGCACATGGCTGAGATGCACCGCGATCAGCAGCGCCAGCACGGCGGCCAGTCCGACGCGCTGCCATAGCGGCGTATCGGAAGGGCGGGCGAGCAGCGCGAACAGGACCAGCGGCACGAAGCCGGTGGCGATGTCGGGCATGATCTGGCCGACGAACCAGGGCAGGCTGCTCCCCAGGGCCAGAAGGGCGCAGGTCACGACCAGATTCTGCGCGTTGAGGCGGCCGCCACCGATGGCCAGCGTCATCGCGATGATCAGCACGCTGCCGATCGCCTGAACCGCGACGATCCCCCAGACCCCCGTGAGCCACAAAGGCAATCCGATCGCGAGGCCGTAAACGGGCGGCCGATCGGTCGGGTAGAAGAGGTCGAGCGGTATCCGCAAATAGGTGCCCGAATCGGCGAAGACCAACGGGAAGCCGTTGGCGACCGCGACCCAGGACAGGATCGCCGCCCCCAGCACGACCGCAGGCGTCATCCGCCATGATATTCCGGGGCGCCGTCGATCCGGCTTTGACTCGTTCATGGCGCAGCTTAGGGATATGGCCGATCCGGGGGCAAGCCTGACGGCCGCCGTCTCGCTTTAGGTCGCGATCCGCCATAAGGGGCATCGCTTCGGCTGACCATACGGCCGCACGAGGGAAGAATGATGGACTATCAGGGGGCCGCGCCAAGCATTGCGGTGCTGTTGCCATGCTATAACGAGGAAGCGGCGATCGCTCAGACGATCGCGGGCTTCCGCGAGGCGCTGCCGACTGCGACCATCTATGTCTATGACAATAACAGCAAGGACCGCACGGTCGAGGTCGCGCGGGCGGCGGGGGCCGTCGTCCGGTCGGAGCGTATCCAGGGCAAGGGCGCGGTGGTGCGGCGCATGTTCGCCGATATCGACGCCGATATCTATGTTATGGCGGACGGCGACGCGACCTATGACGCCGCCTCCGCCCCCGATCTGGTCGCGCGCATGGTCGACGAGCAGCTCGACATGGTTGTCGGCCAGCGGGTGAGCGAGGCCGAACTCGCCTATCGCCGCGGGCACCGCTTCGGCAATGCGATGCTGACCGGCATGCTCGCCAAGCTGTTCGGGCGGAGTTTTACCGATATCCTGTCGGGCTACCGCGTATTTTCACGCCGCTTCGTCAAGAGCTTCCCGGTTCTGTCGGTCGGCTTCGAGATCGAGACCGAGATCAGCGTCCATGCGCTGGAGCTGAAGATGCCCTGCGCTGAAATCGCCACGCCTTATTATGCACGGCCAGAGGGCTCGGCGTCGAAGCTGTCCACCTATTCGGACGGCTGGCGCATCCTGCGCACCATCCTGAAACTGTACCGGATCGAGCGGCCGATGTGGTTCTTCGGCGCGGTCGCAGGGCTTTTCGCCGCGCTCGCCATCCTGCTCGCCGTGCCGCTGATCCTGACCTATCTCGACACGCATCAGGTGCCACGCTTCCCGACCGCGATCCTGTCGACGGGGCTGATGCTGCTCGCTGCGCTCAACGTCTTTACCGGGCTGATCCTCGATACGGTGGTGCGCGGACGGCAGGAGGTGCGGCGGCTGGCCTATCTGGCGCTGCCCGCGCCGGGGAACCCGCGCTAATCCGATTTTCACGCCTGAAAGCCATAAACGCTGCACGGCAGCATCCTTGGAGGCTGCCGGGGCTTGAATATGCGCGGGCATCACGCGACATAGGGGCTCTTCTGGGCATAAGAGAGATTTCCATGCACAATCCGTTCGAGACCGGCGATTTCGCGAGCCCGCTGGCTATGGCTGGCGTCGGGCTGCGGCAGACGCAGGCCGGGCTGGTTCCGATCGTCATCGAACAATCGAACCGCGGCGAACGGTCGTTCGATATCTTCAGCCGCCTGCTTCGCGAGCGCATCATCTTCGTCACCGGCGGTGTCGAGGACGGCATGGCCTCGCTGATCTGCGCGCAGCTGCTGTTCCTTGAGTCGGAAAATCCGAAGAAGGACATCTACATGTACATCAACTCGCCGGGCGGTGTCGTCACGGCGGGCATGGCGATCCATGACACGATGCAGTATATCCGGCCGCGCGTCGGCACGCTGTGCATCGGCCAGGCCGCCTCGATGGGCAGCTTCCTGCTGTCGGCGGGTGAGCCGGGCATGCGCGTCGCAACCACGAACAGCCGCATCATGATCCACCAGCCCTCGGGCGGGGCGCAGGGCATGGCGGCCGATATCGAGATCCAGGCGCGCGAAATCCTGCGCATGCGGCACTTCCTGAACACGCTGTACGCCAAGTACACCGGCAAGCCGCTGGAAGAGATTGAGCGCGCGATGGACCGCGACAAGTTCATGAGCGCCGAGGAAGCCAAGGAATTCGGCCTGATCGACCAGGTGTTCGACAAGCGTCCGACCCCGGCCGACGACGCAACGGCCGCCGCATAAGGCGGATCGTTCACCGTGAACGGTTTATTTCGATTGTGACTTTATAGGGGTGCGGTACGATGCGCACCCCGGCAACGGTAGCGCACCGCTTCAATGGTGCGAGAGGTGATTGATGGACAAGGTGAGCGGTGGCAACTCGAAAAGCACCCTCTATTGCTCGTTCTGCGGCAAGTCGCAGCACGAGGTGCGCAAGCTGATCGCGGGGCCGACCGTCTTCATTTGCGACGAGTGCGTGGAGCTGTGCAACGACATCATCCGGGAGGAGACCAAGTCCGCGCTGGTTTCCAAGAAGGATGGTGGCGTGCCGACGCCGCAGGAAATCTGCAACGTGCTCGACGACTATGTCATCGGGCAGAAGCAGGCCAAGCGTGTCCTGTCGGTCGCGGTGCATAACCATTACAAGCGTCTGAACCATGGCGCGAAGGGTGCCGACGTCGAACTCGCCAAGTCGAATATCCTGCTCGTCGGGCCGACCGGCTGCGGCAAGACGCTGCTGGCGCAGACGCTGGCGCGCATCCTCGACGTGCCATTCACCATGGCGGACGCGACGACGCTGACCGAGGCCGGTTATGTCGGCGAGGATGTCGAGAACATCATCCTGAAGCTGCTCCAGGCGTCGGACTATAATGTCGAGCGGGCGCAGCGCGGCATCGTCTATATCGACGAGATCGACAAGATCAGCCGCAAGGCCGAGAATCCCTCGATCACCCGCGACGTGTCGGGCGAGGGCGTTCAGCAGGCGCTCCTGAAGCTGATGGAAGGTACCACCGCCAGCGTTCCGCCGCAGGGTGGCCGCAAGCATCCGCAGCAGGAATTCCTGCAGGTCGACACGACGAACATCCTGTTCATCTGCGGCGGCGCGTTTGCGGGTCTGGAAAAGATCATCGGCGACCGTCTGCAGGGCAAGTCGATCGGCTTCGGTGCCTATGTCGCCGCGCCGGAGGAAAAGCGCACGGGTGAATATCTGCGCCAGACCGAGCCGGAGGATCTGCTCAAGTTCGGCCTGATTCCCGAATTCGTCGGCCGTCTGCCGGTCATCGCGACGCTGGAAGACCTCGACATCGCGGCGCTGGTGAAAATCCTGTCCGAGCCGAAGAACGCGCTGGTCAAACAGTATCAGAAGCTGTTCGAGATGGAGAATGTCGAACTCGACTTCACCGACGATGCGCTGACCACGGTCGCCAAGAAGGCGATCGAGCGCAAGACCGGTGCACGCGGGCTTCGCTCGATCCTGGAGGGCATATTGCTCGACACCATGTTCGACCTGCCCGGCATGGACGGCGTCGACGAGGTGATGGTCGACAAGGACGTGGTCGAGGGCCGCAAGGAACCGATCCGCGTCTATGCCGAAAAGGCCAAGAAGACGGACGGCGCGGCGGCCTGATCGGCTTCGCGACGTTGTGAATGGATGGCGGGCGCTTCCCCTTGGGAGGCGCCCGTTTCTACATGAGGAATGCGATGGTGACGATCCGTGAGGCGGGGGCGGCCGACCGTGCGGCGGTGGCGACGATGCTGGGCCGCGCCTTTGCCGACGATCCGGCCATGTCCTACATCTTCCCCGATGACGCCGACCGGGCGAAACGGCTGCCGCGCCTGTTCGCGCTGCTGTTCGACAGCGATGCGACAGGAATGCGGCTGGTCAGCCAGGATGCCGATGCCGGGACCTTCTGGCGGTCGCCGGGACAGGCGCATGTGCCTATGGCAGCTTATATCCGGCGGCTGATCCCGGTATTGCATGCCCTGGGGGCGTCGCTGCCGCGCGCCATGCGACTCGGCGATGCGATCAAGGCGCAGTTTCCGAACAAACCCTTCTGGTATCTGCACATTGCCGGTGTCGATCCGGCGCGGCAGGGGCGCGGGCTGGGCGGCGCGTCGATCATCCGGGCGGGGCTGGCCCGGTGCGATGCGGACGCTATGCCCGCCTATCTGGAGACGGCGACCGAGGGCAATGTCGGGCTTTATGCGCGGCTGGGGTTCGAACTGACCGGCGAATGGTCGGTGCCCGGCGGCGGTCCGCGCTTCTGGTCGATGATCCGGCCGGTCGGCGGCTGATCCTCCCCGGTACGGGGAGGGGGGACCATCGCATAGCGATGGTGGAGGGGGCGTGCGGCTGGGAATGTCCTATGAGGCAAGCCCCCCTCCGTCAGCGCTCAAGCGCTGCCACCTCCCCGTGCCGGGGAGGATATTGGCTTCATCCCACGCGTTGCCGCTCCGAACAGGAGACGCAGCGATGAAGCCCCATATGATCTGTCACATGATTTGCAGCCTGGACGGGCGTATCCTGCAAAGCCGTTGGCGGCCCGAGAGCTACAAGCCCGGCGATCTGTTCGAGGATCTGCACGACCGGATCGGCGGGGACGCCTGGATCGTCGGGCGCGTGACCGGGCAGGAATTCGCCAAGGGCGATCGCTATCCCGAAACGGAAGAAACCTTCCCGCGCGAAAACTGGTTCGCGCGTCGTGAGGCCGACGCATTCGGCGTTGTGCTGGACGAGCAGGGCAAGATCGCCTGGGGCCGGGGCGATATCGGCGGCGATCCGATCGTCGTCGTTCTGGCCGAGGCGGTGTCGGACTCGCATCTTGCCGGTCTTCGGAGCGATGGCGTGTCCTATATCTTTGCCGGACCGGACGCGATCGACCTGCGCGTCGTACCCGAAATCCTGAATCGCGAGCTGGGCGTCGAGACGCTCCTGGTCGAAGGCGGCGGCACGGCCAATGGCGAATTCCTGCGCGCCGGCTTGATCGATGAGATCAGCATGGCGCTCTGCCCCGCGATCGACGATGCAGCGGGCGCGCCCAGCCTGTTTCATTCGGGCGAGGAGGATGCGGACAGGGCTGCGCCCCTGACCGGGCTGATCCTGACGCATCACGAGGTGCTGGCGGGTGGCGAGCTTTGGCTCCGGTATCGGGTGGAGAACGAGGCGGGCTAAGCCACCTCTTGTTCTCACCCCTACTGCCACCGCCAGCGGGGGAGGGGGCGGGTGGTTATTCCCCGTTCGCAACGAATTTGAGCGCTTCGGGAGCCAACAGGGCGTTTGGCGCATTGGCATGACAGGGATGTCATCATTCCATGTCATGACAAGGAAACCAGACCAGCCATGAGCGACACCGACGCCATCGTGACCGCCGGACAGAAGCGCGCGCTGCTCCAGCGCCTGTTGATGCCGTGGTGGACCCTGGTGTTCCCGATCCTGGGGCTGCTCGCCATCGCGGTATCGCTCTACGGGATGGGCACGGCCGGAGTCGTGGCGGCGGCGATCATCCTGTTCGGCTGCGTATTGTCGGCGGTGCATCAGGCGGAGGTCGTCGCCCACCGGGTCGGCGAGCCCTTCGGCACATTGGTCCTGGCGGTTGCGGTCACGGTGATCGAGGTGTCGCTGATCGTCAGCCTGATGCTGTCCGACGCGGGCGACG
Source organism: Sphingomonas sp. Sph1(2015) (assembly GCF_001970915.1). Taxonomy (NCBI): domain Bacteria; kingdom Pseudomonadati; phylum Pseudomonadota; class Alphaproteobacteria; order Sphingomonadales; family Sphingomonadaceae; genus Sphingomonas; species Sphingomonas sp. Sph1(2015). The sequence continues at coordinate 48,989 of NZ_MQUI01000006.1, read as the reverse complement.
CCTCGAGTCTCGCGCGTGACACGGTGTTCGCGGCGATCATGATCATCCTGAACGGTATCGTCGGGCTGTGCCTGCTGGCCGGGGGATTCCAGCATGGCGAACAGCGCTTTTCACTGCGGGGTGCGAGTTCGTCGCTCAATGTGCTGACCGCGATGGTGGTGCTGTCGCTGGTACTGCCCAATTACGTCTCGTCCGCACCGGGGCCGACCTATGCGACGTCGCAGCTGATCTTCGTCGCGATCGTCAGCGTCATCCTCTACGGCACGTTCGTCATGGTGCAGACGGTGCGCCACCGCGACTATTTCCTGCCCGCCGATGAGGATATGCCCGCCGACGCCCATGCAGAGCCGCCGAGCAATGCGGCGGCCTGGGCGGCGCTGGGGATGCTGCTGGTCGCGCTGGTCGGGGTGGTGTTGCTGGCCAAGGGGCTGTCGGGGATCGTCGAGGCGGCGATCCTGGGGGCGGGGTTGCCGCTCGCGATCGTCGGGGTGGTGATCGCCGCGCTGGTCCTCGCGCCGGAGAGCCTGGCGGCGTACCGCGCGGCCAAGCGCAACCGGCTCCAGACCAGCCTCAACCTCGCACTCGGCTCGGCGCTCGCGACGATCGGGCTGACCATTCCGGCGGTGGCGATCGTGTCGCTGATGCTCGGCCTGCCGCTGGCGCTGGGGATCGGGGCCAAGCAGATGATCCTGCTGGTCCTGTCGCTGTTCACCATCACGCTGACGCTCGGCAATGGCCGGACGACCGTGCTGGGCGGCGCGGTCCATCTGGTGATCTTCGCCGCGTACCTGTTCGTGACGGTGGTGCCGTAAGACCTCGCTCCGTTCGGCAGATACCGGTTATCCGGACCCCACCCTCCGTTCAGCCTGAGCGAAGTCGAAGGCCACGAGATGAACGCCGCCAAGACCAGTGGTCTGGGCGTGCACTTCGACTTCGCTCAGTGCGAACGGAGGTAGGGAATGGGATGGCCGTTAATTGGGCTTCTTCTTCGCCATCTGCTCCGCTTTCCACGCCCGGAACTGTTCGATCGCCACCGAGCGCTTCAGCACCTTCGCCCAGGGGTCGATGACCACATGCGCATCGGCCGGAGCAGTCAGCGTGCCCGATCCGTCGGTCATCGGCAGGGTCTCGATCTTATCGCCCACCTGCACCTCGACCGGCAGCGGGAAGGGGCCGCCGCCCGGCACCTTCCATGTCAGGGTCAGCTGGTCGCCGACCCGCGTCTCGACGATCTCGGGCAGCGCCGCCTGGCGCAGATAGACGTTGAAGAACCAGCCATAATCCTTGCCCGTGACCTGTCGGACGAACCCCTCATATTCTTTCGTCGAGCCATAACGGGGCGCGAAATTGCCCGGCTTCGGATCGGTACGGCCATAGACCGCCAGCCGCGTCACGTCCCAGAACGCCTTGTCTCCGATCAGATTGCGCAGGGTGTGGAGCATCCACGACCCCTTCATATAGATGTCCAGGCCGGGGCCGCCCTTGGCCTCTTCATAGACATCCTGCTCGGTCATGCTGCGGTCGTGGACGATGGGGGCCTTGTTGGCGATCTGCCCGCGCTGCGCGTCCATCATCACCGCGTAGCGGGCCTCGCCCTCGCGCCAGCGGCCGTAGCTGGGCTGCATATAGCTGCCATAGCCTTCGTGCAGCCAGAAATCGTCCCAGTCGACATTGGTCAGCTGGTTGCCGAACCATTCATGGCTGAACTCATGCTGGAACAGCCAGTCGAACCCTTCCGGTGCCTTGGCGTACTCATTGCCGTACGCGTTGATCGTCTGGTGCTCCATGCCCTTGTGCGGGGTTTCGACCACGCCCAGCTTCTCGTCGCCGAAGGGGAAGGGGCCGACCGTCGATTCGAAGAAGTCCAGCGTCGGCGCGAACTCGGCGAACAGGCCTTCCGCCTTTTCCTTCTCGCCGGGCAGATACCAGTAGAACATCGGGATCGTGTTGCCGAAGCGGCTCTTATACTTGCCCTCGACCACCTCATAGGGGCCGACGTTCAGCGCGATGGCATAGGTGTTGGGATGCTTGGTCCGCCAGTTCCAGCGGGTGCGCCCGTCGGGCAGTGTATCGACACCCAGCAGCACGCCGTTGGAGGGGGCCTTCAACCCCTTGGGGACCGTGATGTGCAGCGTCACCACCCCCGGCTCGCCCATCGGATAGTCGAGGCACGGCCAGAACAGGTCGCAGCCATAGCCTTGCGTCGTGGTCGCGAACCAGGGACGGCCGTCCGGCGTCCTGGCCCAGACGACGCCGGTATCCCAGGGCGCACGCACCGCGACATGCGGCGTGCCGCCATAGGTGATCTTCGCGCTCACCTTTTGCCCGGCCTTGAGCGGGCGGGGCAGGGTGATGACCAGCTGCCCTTGCGGATTGCTCCACCGTGCGGGCGACAGCGGCTTGCCGTCGATCGCGATCGCCTTGACCGGCAGGTTCTTGTCGAGATCGATCACCAGCCGTGCCAGCGGCGCCGTTGCGGTAAAGTCCAGCACCGCGATGCCGTTCAACTCCCGTGTATCGGGCAGCACCTCGAACGACAGGTCGGCGCGGTCGAAGCGGACGGCGCGCTGTTCGGGCGGACGCACCCCCCCGGAGATCATGGTCTGCGCGGTCAGCGGCGGCTCACCCTTGCCCGGAAGCGCCTTGGCCGTCTGGGCAATGGCCGGGGCGGCGCAGAGAAACGAAGAGGCGAGCAGCGCGAGTGCGGCGTTCGGTATACGATCCATGGCCCATGGTTTCGCCCAAGCGCTGCGGCTTGGCAAGCCGTGCCGCAGCGTCTTGTCGCAGCGGGAATTGATGGATCGGCAACCCTCCCCATATATAGAGGCGAAGAGGCCCCGGTCGGGGCCGACCGGAGTTTGCATGAACCAGACCTATCCCGTCCTCCCGCTGCGTGACATCGTCGTCTTCCCGCACATGATCGTGCCCCTGTTCGTCGGCCGCGACAAATCGGTCGCGGCACTGGAAGCGGCGATGGCGGCGGACAAGGAAATCTTCCTGGTCGCCCAGCTCGATCCCGCCGAGGACGATCCCTCGCGCGAGGACCTGTACGAGATCGGCGTGACCGCCAGCGTCCTGCAACTGCTCAAGCTGCCCGACGGCACCGTCCGCGTGCTGGTCGAGGGCAAGACGCGCGGCCGCCTGGTCGAACTGGACGAGTCGGGTCCCCACCTGACCTCCACCATCGACACGACCGTGGTCGAGGCGGACGAAACCGCGCTCGAAGAGCAGGAGCATGACGTCAAGGCGCAGGTCGCGGCGCTGATGCGCTCGGTGGTCGACCAGTTCGAGAATTACGCGAAGCTCAACCGCAAGCTGCCCGCCGAGACCGCGGTGCAGCTGGCCGAGATCGAGGACGCCTCGCAGCTGGCCGATGCGGTTGCCGCCAACATCTCGGTCAAGGTGGCAGACAAGCAGGCGCTTTTGGTGGAAACCGATCCGGCCAAGCGGCTGGAGATGGCCTATGCCCTGATGGAAGGCGAACTCGGCGTCCTGCAGGTCGAGAAGAAGATCAAGAGCCGCGTCAAGCGCCAGATGGAGAAGACGCAGCGCGAATATTATCTCAACGAGCAGCTCAAGGCGATCCAGCGCGAGCTGGGCAATGAGAGCGAGGACGGCGACGGCGACGAGATCGCCGAGCTGACCCAGAAGATCGCGACGCTCAAGCTGTCCAAGGAAGCGCGCACCAAGGCGACTGCCGAGCTGAAGAAGCTGAAGACCATGGCGCCGATGAGCGCCGAGGCGACGGTGGTGCGCAACTACCTAGACGTGCTGCTGGGCCTGCCCTGGGGCAAGAAGTCCAAGGTCAAGAAGGACATCGCCGCCGCGCAGGCGATCCTCGATCAGGATCATTATGCGCTGGAGAAGGTGAAGGACCGGATCGTCGAATATCTCGGCGTCCAGGCGCGCACCAACAAGTTGAAGGGGCCGATCCTGTGCCTCGTCGGCCCGCCGGGCGTCGGCAAGACCTCGCTGGGCCAGTCGATCGCCAAGGCGTGCGGGCGCGAGTTCATTCGCCAGAGCTTGGGCGGCGTGCGTGACGAGGCCGAGATTCGTGGCCATCGTCGTACCTATATCGGCTCGCTGCCGGGCAAGATCGTGACCAACCTGAAAAAGGCCGGCACGTCCAATCCGCTGTTCCTGCTCGATGAGATCGACAAGCTGGGTCAGGATTTCCGGGGTGACCCTGCCTCGGCGCTGCTGGAGGTGCTCGACCCCGAGCAGAACGCCAAGTTCAACGATCACTATCTGGAGATCGATATCGATCTGTCGGACGTGATGTTCGTGTGTACCGCAAACACGCTGAACCTGCCGCAGCCGCTGCTCGACCGCATGGAGATCATCCGTCTGGAGGGTTATACCGAGGACGAGAAAGTCGAGATCGCCGAGCGTCATCTGGTCGCCAAGCAGGTCGAGACGCATGGCCTGAAGGACGGCGAGTTCACGCTGACCCAGGAAGGCCTGCGCGCCCTGATCCAGCGCTACACCCGTGAGGCGGGCGTGCGGACGCTGGAGCGGGAAATCGCGCGTCTCGCTCGCAAGGCGCTGCGCCAGATCCTGGAGGGCAAGGCGACGTCGGTGACGATCACGCCGGAAAACCTGCACGAGTTCGCGGGCGTCCAGAAATATCGCCACGGCCTGTCCGAGCAGGAGGACCAGATCGGCGCGGTCACGGGTCTGGCATGGACCGAGGTGGGTGGCGAACTGCTGACCATCGAATCGGTGACGGTGCCGGGCAAGGGGCAGGTGAAGACGACCGGCAAGCTGGGCGATGTGATGAAGGAATCGGTCCAGGCCGCCTTCAGCTTCGTCCAGGCGCGCAGCCCGAGCTTCGGGATCAAGCCGTCGCTGTTCCACCGCAAGGACATCCATATCCACCTGCCCGAGGGTGCGGTGCCCAAGGATGGTCCGTCGGCGGGTATCGGCCTAGTCACCTCGATCGTGTCGACGCTGACCGGCATCGCGGTGCGCAAGGATGTGGCGATGACCGGCGAGGTCACGCTGCGTGGACGCGTGCTGCCGATCGGCGGACTGAAGGAAAAGCTGCTCGCGGCGCTGCGCGGTGGCATCACCACCGTGCTCATCCCGCAGGAGAATGAGAAGGATCTGGCGGACATTCCCGGCAACATTCTCAACGGGCTGAAGATCGTGCCGGTCGCGCATGTCGATGAGGTGCTTCGCCTGGCGCTGGTCGAGCCGCTGGAGGCGATCGACTGGACCGATGCGGACGAGCTGGCGGCGCTGCCGCCCGCTGCGATCCCGGCGGTGGGCGGCGAACGCCACCACTGATCGTCACAAGGACAGGGCCGCCGGTCGAAGGATCGGCGGCCTTTTTCAAACGATGTCATGATGATGACATGTGCTTCTGTTTGCGCCATGCTTCGCTTTGGGTAAGGATGGGGGATAAGGGCGGGGTTTGACAGCACCGCCTGCCGCGTCATTATCGTTGCTTTAATATTTGGGCGGCACCGAGTCCCGTGTCGTTTTCTCGATGAAATCATAGGGGGTTATGGAATGAACAAGCAGGAGCTGATCGCTACCGTCGCCGACTCCTCGGGCCTGGCCCGCGGCGATGCGGTCAAGGCGGTCGATGCCGTGTTTGAGTCGATCACCGCGGCCCTGAAGAAGGGCGACGAAGTCCGCCTCGTCGGCTTCGGGACTTTCTCGGTTTCCAAGCGCAAGGCCTCGACCGGCCGCAACCCGCGCACCGGCGAGCCGATGACCATCAAGGCCTCGTCGCAGCCCAAGTTCAAGCCGGGCAAGCTGTTGAAGGACTCGGTCAACTAATCCGAAATTTTGGGCTGGACAGGCGGCGGATCGCCGCCTAAAGGCCCGTCTCCCGGTTACGGGCGCGTAGCTCAGCGGTAGAGCACACCCTTCACACGGGTGGGGTCACAGGTTCAATCCCTGTCGCGCCCACCATTCTTTCCCAGGACCCGAACGTCCGGAAGGAATGGTGATCAGCCTGATCGGCCAGCCCTTTTTCCTTCTGGCGGCCATTGGGCAATATGATGCCGAATGCCTGACAATCCGACCTTTCCTTGGCAGCCTTGCCCTATGCTTGCGGCCAAGGGAAGTTGCTGGCCGACGCGATAGGCCATGGCGGGCGCGGCCCAGTGGTTGATGCCTGGTAATTGATGCCCAGGGTCGCGGCGCCCTCACCCGTTTGTGCGGCAGGTCCGGCCAGCGGAGCGTCATGCCGAACAGGAAGCGCAACATCAACGCGCTCATCGCCGCAAACATCTCGCGGGAACCGACGTCCATGCTGCGCAAAATGGCAGGGTTTCGAGCAGCGAGATCGGATCGATCATCTCTTTTGGTGCGCCGTCCACCAGCTTGCGACGCCGCCTGGACGGACGCTCGAAATGGAGCGCGGCAAGTGCCTTTGCCCCCGACGCCCCCCGCATGGGCAGCGACGGACCCATGACCGGGGCGTGGTTCGCAGCCCGTATCGCTCCGACGCTCAAACCCGGCGATGTCGTGATCCTCGACAAGCTGCCCGCCCACAGGAGCGCCGCCGCCCGCCAGACGGTCGAGGCCAGTGCGCCGGCTCAGGCGGGAACCGCTTCACGCCATACAGGGCGGCGGCGACGTTCGACCCACGCATAGAGGCTGGGCAGCAGCACCAGCGTCAGGATCGTCGAGGTGATGATTCCGCCGATCACCACGGTGGCCAGCGGCCGTTGCACCTCCGCACCCTGGCCGGTGGCGATCGCCATGGGGATGAAGCCGACCGACGCCACCAGCGCGGTCGAAAGGACGGGGCGCAGCCGGTCGTGCGCGCCGCGCCGCACTGCGTCCTCGGCTGGCAGGGGATCGCACTCGCGCCCGTCGCGAAGCGCGTTGATATGGTCGATCAGTACCAGCCCGTTGAGCATCGCGATGCCCGACAGCGCGATGAAGCCGATCGCCGCGGTGATCGAAAAGGGCATGCCGCGCAACCATAGCGCCAGCACGCCGCCCGTCACCGCGAACGGAATGCCGGTATAGACGATCGCCGCCTCGCGCACGCTGCCCAGTGCGGCATAGACCAGTGCGAAGATCAGGATCAGCGCGGCGGGCACCACGATCGACAGGCGCTTCTGTGCGGCCTCCAGCTGGTGATACTGCCCACCGAATTCGATGCGATAGCCGGGGGGCAGCTTGACCTGCCCGTTGATCGCGGCCTGGGCGCGCTGGACATAGCCCGCCAGATCGCTGGTCGACAGATTGACCATCAGCGCGGCGCGGCGGTTGGTGTCGTCGTGCAGGATCGGCTCGACGATGCGGGTTTCCTTCAGCCGGGCGACGCGGGACAGCGGCACCATGCCATAGTCGCCGACCCGCAGCGGCAGCGCCATGATCGCCGCCGGATCGGCGCGCAGCGAATCGGGCATACGGATCACGATGGCGTGGCGCGCGGGGCCGTGCGGGATGAAGCCGACCTCGGCCCCCGCCAGCGCGTCGCGGATCGCGTCGTTGACCGCCTGCGCGCCCAGGTTCAGGCGGATCAGCGCGGCACGATCCAGCTCGACCACGATGCTCTTGGGCCGCCCCGCCGTCTCGAACTCGACGCCCTCGGTGCCGGGCAGCTTTTCCAGGATCGCCTTGGCTTGGGTCGCGGCGCGTTCCAGCACGTCGTAATCGTCGCCGTAAATCTTGACCGAGACGTCGGCGCGCACGCCCTCCAGCATCTCGTTGAAGCGCATTTCGATCGGCTGGGCGAATTCGAAATTCTGGCCCTTATAGACCTGGCGCGCGACCTTCTCGATCCCGGCGATCAGCTCCTGCTTGGTGGTCGGCATCCCGTCGCCGGTCGGCCAGTCCTTCACCGGCGTGTAGAAGATGTAGAGGTCGTTCTCGTTGGGCGGCATCGGGTCGGTCGCGACCTCGCTGGTGCCGATGCGCGAGAAGGTGTGGCTGACCTGCGGGAATTTGCGGCGGATGGCGCGCTCGGTCGCCTGCTCGATGGCCAGGCTCTGCTCCAGCGACATGCCGACCGGGCGATAGACCATCGCGGTGATCGCGCCTTCATCGAGCTGCGGCGTGAATTGCGAGCCGAGCGTCTTGAAGGCGAGGAACGCCGCCGCCAGCAGCATCAGCGCCCCGAGGACGAGGATCGCCGGGTGACGCAGCGAGCGTTCCAGCACCGGGGTATAGACCCGCTCGGCCACCGCCACGAAGCCCTTGGGCGCGTCCTCGCCATGTGGGCGGGCGGGTGCGCGCAACGCCCAGGCCGAGAGCATCGGCACGATGGTGAAGGTCCAGAGCAGCCCGGCGACGATCGCCAGCATCACCGCCTGCGCCATCGGCTGGAACAGCTTGCCCTCGACCCCGCCCAGGCTGAGCACGGGGACATAGACGAGCGCGATGATCGCGATGCCGAAAAAGGTCGGCCGTGCGACCATGCGGGCGGCATGGGCCACCGTGTCGCGGCGTTCGTCGGCGGTGAGGTCCTCGCCCTTCTCGGCGCGGCGCAGGGCGAGCAGGCGAAGGCTGTTCTCGACCACCACGATCGATCCGTCGACGATCAGCCCGAAGTCGAGCGCGCCCAGGCTCATCAGATTGCCCGACAGGCCGATGGCGTGCATCCCGCTGACCGTCACCAGAAAGGCGAGCGGGATGACCAGCGCGACGATCAGCGCGGCGCGCCAGTTGCCCATCACGAACAGCAGGACGATCGCGACCAGCAGCGCGCCTTCGCCGAGATTGCGCTCGACGGTATGGATCGTCTGATCGACCAGATCGGCGCGGCTATATTGCCGGTCGATCACCATGCCCTTGGGCAGCGCGGCGGCAATGCCGGGCAGGGCTTCCTGCACGCGCAAGGCGGTCTCGCGGCTGTTCTGCCCGACCAGCATCATGACCGTGCCCAGCACCGTCTCGCGGCCATTCTGGGTCGCGGCCCCCTGACGCGGCGCGGCGCCGGTGACGACGCGCGCGAGGTCGCGGACCTGCAGCGGCAGGACGCCGCCGGCGAACTTGACCGGGATGGCGGCGATCTGCTCAGCGGTCATCACGCGGGCATCGGTGCGCACGGTGAAGCGTTCCGCCCCGCGCCGGATGATGCCGCCGCCCGCATTCTCGACATTCCGGGCGACCGCCGCGGCCAGCTCGCCCGCGGTGACGCCGTGCAACGTCAGCCGGACCGGATCGGGCTCGACGACATATTGCTCCTCCAGCCCGCCATTGGAATTGACGTCGGCGACCCCCGCCACGGCGCGTAGCATCGGCCGCACGGTATATTCCTGCGCCTCGTACAGCGCCATCAGCTGGGCTTGCGGGTTCAGCCCCGGCGGCGGCTTTCGCCATTCTAGCGTATAGTAGAAGATCTCGCCCAGCCCGGTGGTGATCGGCGCCAGCTGCGGCGTGCTGCCCGCGGGCAACTGGTCACGCACCGCCGCCAGCCGCTCGGTGACGAGCTGGCGCGCCTTCAGCTGGTCGGTGCCGTCCTTGTAGAGAAGCGTCACCTGGCTCAGCCCGGTCTTGGTCAGCGAGCGGGTCTGGTCCAGCCCCGGCTGGCCGCCCATGGCGCGTTCGATGGGCAGGGTCACCAGTCGCTCGATCTCCTCGGGCGCCAGCGCCGGGACCGTGGTGTTGATCTGCACCTGAACCCCGGTGATGTCGGGGATGGCGTCGATCTGGAGACTGGCGAAGGACCACAGCCCGATCGCCGCGATCAGTGCGGCGACCAGCGCGACGCCCAGCCGGTGGCGGGTGACGAGATCGAGCCAGCGCTTCATCGGGCGAGCGCCGCCCCGCCGTTGAGCGCGCGGAGCTGGAGCAATGCCTCCAGCGCCTCGCGCCGCGTGTCGAGCACGGCGTTCACCGCCTCGACATAGGATTGCTGAATCTGGGTATAGGTGGTCAGCGGGATCGCGCCGAGGCGATAGTTGCGGTCGGCGTCGGCGGCGGCCTGCGCGAAACGCTGCGGCGAGTTGGCATCCCATTTGGCCAGCACCTCGCGCTTGGCCTCATATTGCGCGGCCTGGTCGAACACCTCGCGCGCGATCCGGCGCTCGGCGTTGATCAGGGTCGCATTGGCCTGGGCCTGCTTGCCTTGTTCGACCGCGACATCGCCCGCCTGGCGGTTCCATAGCGGGATGGTGGTGGACATGCGGACGCCGTAATTCGTCTCCCGAATGTCCGAGCGGGCGCGGTCATAATAGGGGCCGACGCTGACCGTCGGGATACGCGCCTTGCGGGCGAGGTCGACGCGAAGCCCCTGCTGGGCGAATTGCGCGCGAAGCGCCTTCAGCTCGAAATTATTTTCGCTCGCCCGGTCGGCCAGTATCTGGCCCGAGGGGAGGGCGGGCAGCGCCATGTCGGGCCGCACGACACGGATGCGCGCGGCAAAGGGCGCGCCGCGAAGCTGGTTGAGTTCGTAGAGGATCGAATTGGCCTCGGCATCGGCGGCGGCGGCGGTCCGCTCGGCGCTGATCGCGCTGGCCTGGAGCGAGGCGGCCTCCAGCTGCGGCGAGGGTCCGGCCGGATCGCGCGCGACGATCACACGGGCCAGCGTCCGCATCCGCCCGGCGACCTCGCGCGCGGCGGCCGCCTTCTCGTCCGCCGCGAACAGGCCGTAGCCGAGCGAACGGGCGCGCGCGGCCAGCGTTGCGTCGAATTGCTGCAACCCTATTCGCGCCAGCCCGACCTGCCCGTCGGCGATCGCGCGGCGCAGCGCGATGCGCCCGCCGAACTCGATCGGCTGCACGACCGACACGGCATAGGTCAGCCCCTCGCCGGTGACCGCGCCGCTGGTCCGGTCCTGCGCGCGCCGCTGGCCGAACTCGACCACCGCTTCGGGGTCGGCCCAGCGGCCCGCCGCCTCGCGCTCGACGCCCGCCGTCTCGATCTGGCGCTGGTAGAATTGGCGCTCGGGATTGCCCGCGATGACGTTCTGGACCAGCGCGTCCAGCGTCATCGCCTGCTGCTGCGCCGTTGCGGGCGCGGCCACAACCATCGCCGCCAGTCCTGCCAAAGCCGTGATCCGCATGTCATCCCCTGCGCGGTATTCGATGATGCAGCGCTAGACGCGTTTCCCGCACGCCGTCGACTAAATAGCGATTTAGAGATGGGTGATGCCGGTGCTCCCCATCATCGATGGCTCTTTGCTTGTAATGACTATCAATACTAAATCGTAATTTCATTGACGCTGCCGCGCCTCTGTTGCGATCACGCCGCCATGACGCGAATATTGGTGATCGAGGATGATGCAGGAACTGCGGCGGAGATCCGGCTGGAGCTGGTCGCCGCCGGGCATGAGGTTTGCCATGTCGGCAGCCTCACCTCGGCCGCCAGCCTTGTCGAGGAATTGGATTTCGACCTGTTGATCCTCGACCGGCAATTGCCCGATGGCGAGGGGCTGGATCTGCTGTCCGATCTGCGGGGGCGGGGGCGGCGCACGCCCGCCTTGGTGCTGAGCGCGCTCGGCAGCCTGGACGACCGGGTGCGCGGCCTGCGCGCGGGGGGCGACGATTATCTGCCCAAGCCGTTCGCGCTGGTCGAACTGATCGCGCGGGTCGAGGCGCTGCTGCGCCGCCCCAACGACACGCGCGAGACGCGGCTGATCGCGGGGCCGCTCGACCTCGACCTGCTGGCGGGCAGCGCCACCCGCGCCGGACGCGACCTGGAACTGTTGCCGCGCGAGTTGAAGCTGCTCGATTATATGGTGCGTCGACCGGGGCGGATCATCACCCGCTCGATGCTGCTCCAGGATGTCTGGGGTTATAGTTTCGAGCCCAATACCAATGTCGTCGACGTCCATATGGGCCGCCTGCGCCGCAAGGTGGACGGCGAGGGTGAGGCGCAGCTGATCCGCAACGTGCGGGGGCAGGGCTATGTCTTCGATCTTCCCCACTGATCCGCGCGCGCGGGCGACCTGGCGCTGGGGCAGCGCGCTGGCGGCGATGCTCGTCCTGCAATCGCTGGCGCTGGCGGCGGTGTTCTGGGTGCTGGTCGACGACAATCACCGGCGCGAGATCGAGCATCAGCTGAGCGACGACTGCACCTTCTTCCGCCTGACCCCGACGGAGGAGCGGCCCGAGGAACTGCGCGAGAAGCTGGACCGCGACCTGCACCGCGACCTGTTCCTGGCGCTGTTCGATGCGAACGGACGGCGGATCGCGGGCAATGTCGCGCGCCTGCCGCCCGGCCCGCCGCCCGCCGCCCCGTTCGTCGCCTCGATCGCGCCGACCGAACTGCCCGGCAAGCATAGTGACGAGGCGCGGGTCCAGCTATGCCCGATGGGCGACGGCACCCTCCTGCTGGTCGGCGTCGATCTGGACGATACGGAGGCTTCGATGCGGCTGGTCGGCCAGTCGCTGCTGGTCGGGCTGGTGCCGGGCATCCTGATGGCGCTGGTCTTCGGGCTGATCGCCGGGCGGCGCGCGGCGCGGCAGGTCGACGCGGTCCGCCGCCTGACCGAACGCATCCTGTCAGGCGATCTGTCGCAGCGTCTTCCCGTGCCGCGCGATCCCGACAGCTTCGGGCTGTTGTGCGCCGACATCAACCTGATGCTCCACCGGCTGCAATTGCTGGTCGCCGACATGCGCGGGATCGGCGACGATATCGCGCACCAGCTTCGCACGCCCCTGACGCGGCTGCGCGCACGGGTCGAGCGGGGGATGCGCGACGATATCGACCGCGCCGCCTTTGCCGCGACCGCCGAGGCGACGCTGGCCGATGTCGACAAGCTGCTGGGCATCATCGCCGCGCTGCTGCGCATCCGCGAGCTGGAGGATCATGCCCGCCGCAGCCGCTTCGCGCCCGTCGATCTGGCCCGGCTGGTCGAGGATGCTTGCGACCTGCACCACCCGACCGCCGAGGATCGCGGCATCACCCTGTCCTATGCCATCGAACCGGTGCCGCCGGTCGATGGCGATGCCAGCCTGTTGATCGAGGCGGTGTCCAACCTGATCGACAATGCGATGAAGTTCGGGCCGGTCGGCGGCGCGGTGCGCGTCACCCTGGGGATGCAGGGGCGCGACATCGTGCTGAGGGTCGCCGATGACGGTATCGGCGTGCCCCCGGCCGAGCGCGCGCTGGTGCTGCAACGCTTCTATCGTGGCCGCGCCGATCAACCGGGGGTCGGGTTGGGCCTGCCGCTGGTCAAGGCGATCGCCGATCTCCACGGCTTCGGCCTTGCCTTTGCGGCGCAGGGCAGTGCCGTTTCGATCATCTGCCCCGGCGCAGCAAAATAAACATAAATTTATAGAACCCTATGCCGAGGGTCGCGTTCACCGTCCGCCGACTGACGGCCTGAGCCGAACCCTATTTCCCCCGGCTGAGTCCCTTTATCGAAGGAACAGGAACGATGCGTTACGCTTCGCTCGCGCTGGTCGCGTGCCTCTTTGCCGCGCCCGCTTTCGCCCAGACCAACGACATCCAGACGGGCAACGGATTTCCGCAGAACAGCCTGTCCAGCCAGCCGCATGGCGGCCCGCAGGGCGAGGCGCAGCGTGCCTCGATCATGGCGCTCCAGCAAACGCTGATCGAACTCCAGCAGCTTCAGCTCCAGACGAAGCAGGCGCATTGGAACGTGTCGGGCACGCTGTTCTACCCGCTGCACGAGCTGTTGCAGGACCATCATGACGGCGTCGCCAAATATGCCGACGAGGTGGCCGAGCGGCTGCTCGCCATCGGCGCATCGGCCGATGGCCGCGCGAACACCATCGTCCGCACCAGCCGCGTCCCCGAGATGCCGGGCGGCTTCATCGACGATGCGCAGGTGATCGGCTGGTTCGCGGCCAACTACCGCGTGGTCAGCGACGAGATCGGCCAGGGCATCAAGGCCAGCGAGGATGGCGATCCCACGACCTCCAACCTGTTGCAGGAGGTCCAGCACGCCATCGACAAATATCAGTGGCAGATGCGCGCCATGGTCCAGCCGACACCGACCGACGCCAATAACGCTGCGGACCTGAACGGCGGCCGCCCGGTGCAGCCGATGGCCCGCACCGCGCCCGCACCGCGCTGATCGGCCAAGGGCTGCTCCCTCAGCGCCTGTTCCATGTCGGGGCGAGCCCTTTCCCGGCGGGAAGGGTTCGTCGCGACACGCCTCCATGATGTCGCCGCCATGGACCAAGCGGTTGCCGACAGCGAAAGCGGGCGGCGAGTATCTCGCCCCCCGCCCGTTGGTGGCGTCAGACCCGCTCCACCATCAATGCAATGCCGATGCACATGAAGGCGATGCCGCCCCGCCGCGACCATCTGGCGCACCGCCGGGTGCCAGTCGGCGAAGGCCGCCACCGCGGAGACGTTGACGTGACCGCCATCGCGCCATGCACTGCTTCCCCGAACGCTATGGCTGAATCCATAAGTTCGATGCCTCATAAGCGGTCTGGCCCGGCAATGCCGGTGGCGACCGAAGAGACAGCGAATGGCCCCAATCTGTTGCTGCTCATGCGCCCGTCTGGCTCCGACAACCAACCGGCCCTCGTTCCAGGGGCGAAGTTCATGAAGGACGGCGGCCAATTGCCGAAGGATCCATCGCTTATCGCCATTGTAGGAAGGGGGATGCCATGATGAACGGGAAGGCCTTGTCGCGCCTTCCCGTCCCCTGATCGTTACTGCGAGGTCTGAAGCGACGCTGCATCAAGGTCCACATCCAGCTCTCGCGACCAGATCCGGAGCGCACGGCACTGGCCGACGAAAGTCTTGGCATCTTTGGCGTTGGCCAAGGCGACGAAACCCTCGTCCCGTTCCATCATTCCGGCGGCGTTGAACAGGGCATTGGCGGCGTCGTTGTGGCCGATGAACTTGCAATGGGCAAAGGCATCGGTGACGAAGTCCTTGGCTGTCGCATCCCTGGCGAGCATGGCCACGCCCGTCTCGGATGGCAGGACCGCGACGGCATCGTAGAGCACCGAGGGGCCGCCATCGATCTTCTGCTTGGCGGCGACTTGCGTGCCGTCGTCGAGCGTCACCCCACCGATCTTGGGAGCGACGACTTCCCAAAGCGCGCCCTCCGCCTCGAGCGCCTTCGTCAGTGCGGCGAACAGATCGGCGCTGCTGCCGTCCGTCAGCAGGATGCCCATCTTGCGCCCCTTGAAGTCCTTGGGGCCGTTGGACAGGATGCTCAGCTTGGCCGAGGGTGGCAGGTCGAGCGTGGGCTTGGCTGCCTGGGCGGGCTCGGGCAGGTCGAGGCCGAGCCCGTCGGCGACCGTCGCGGCCAGCCCTTCGTCGATCAGGCGCAGATGCGAGACGGCGCGCGCGCGGATGTCGACCCGCTCGAGCTTGGACAGTTCGAACACCAGCGCATCGCCGATATGCTTCTGCTCGATGGGCTGCTGGCTGATGAAGAACTGCCGTGCCTGGCTGTAATGGTCGGCGAAGGTTTCGGCGCGGATACGCTGCTTGGTGCCCCGCACCTCGGCGGGGAAGCTGCGATAGCCGATGGTCGGGTTCTCGCGCGGACCGCCATCGGGACCCCAGCTGTTCGGTTCGTAATTGGCGCGCCCCTTGGGGTTGCGCATCGCCATATGGCCGTCCTGCTGGAAATTCATCACCGGACAGCGCGGCGCGTTGACCGGGATATGGGTGAAATTGGGTCCGCCCAGCCGCTTCAACTGCGTATCCAGATAGGAAAAGTTGCGGCCGTGCAGCAGCGGGTCGTCGGAAAAGTCGATGCCGGGGACGACATTCTGGGTGCAGAAGGCGACCTGTTCGGTGCTGGCGAAGAAATTGTCGACATTGCGGTTCAGGGTCAGCGTGCCGACGATACGGACGGGCACCTGTTCCTCGGGGATCAGCTTGGTCGCATCGAGATGGTCGAAGGGCAGGCTGTCGGCGGTTTCCTGGTCGAACAGCTGGACGCCCAGGTCCCATTGCGGAAAGTCACCGCCCTCGATCGCGGTCCACAGGTCGCGGCGGTGGAAATCGGGATCGGCGCCGTTGATCTTGACCGCCTCGTTCCACAACACCGATTGCAGGCCCTGGCGCGGTTTCCAGTGGAATTTGACGAAGGTCGACTTGCCCTCGGCATTGACCAGGCGGAAGCTGTGGACGCCGAATCCCTCCATGGTGCGGAAGGAGCGCGGAATGGTCCGGTCCGACATCTGCCACATGACCATATGCCATGCCTCCGGGCTTAAACTGGCAAAATCCCAGTAATTGTCATGCGCGGACTGGGCCTGGGGGAAAGCGCGGTCGGGTTCTTGCTTCACGGCATGGACCAGGTCGGGGAATTTGATCGCGTCCTGGATGAAGAACACCGGGATGTTGTTGCCGACAATGTCCCAATTGCCCTGTGTGGTATAGAATTTGACCGCGAAGCCACGCACGTCGCGCGCCAGGTCCATCGACCCCTTGTTGCCCGCCACCGTCGAGAAGCGGACGAACACCTCGGTCTGTTGGCCGACCGTGCTCAGCACATCGGCCTGGGTGTAGTCCGCCAGGCTGTCGGTCAGCTCGAACACGCCGTGCGCGCCATAGCCGCGGGCATGGACCACCCGCTCGGGGATGCGCTCATGGTCGAAGTGGAAGATCTTCTCGCGCAGGATGAAGTCTTCGAGCAGGGTCGGGCCGCGCTCGCCGACGCGCAGGCTGTTCTGGTTGTCCGCGACGGGAACACCCTGTTGGGTGGTCAGCGTCTGGGCCGTGTCGTCGGTGCTCTGGTGCGTTTCTCCCCCATGACCGCGGGACTCGGCATAATGGGTGGGCGTGTCCGATGCGGCAGGAAGGGCGGGGGCCTTGTCGGGTGTCTCGCCCTTTGTCGCGCCTGCGCGCGACTTGATCTTGTTGGCCATGATGATGCCTTTGCGTCCGTGAGGAATGTCAGCGTCTCAACGCATGGAAAGCACAATCGCCCTGCCGTTAAATGGTTGATATTGATCAAGTCTTATCCTGTCGGCCTGTCGTACACAGGCAGGGCCGATCCGCATCGGTCGAGACGCACGAAGCATGGGAGAAGGATTCTGAGCGAGGACATCCCCGTGATCATCTGTGTCCCGGCGCGCAACGAGGCGGGCTTGCTGCCCCAATTGCTGTCCGCGATCGCCGGGCAGTCGATAGGCGCGAATGGCATGCATCTTTGCCTGTATCTCGATGATTGCCGGGACGG
Organism: Sphingomonas sp. Sph1(2015); assembly: GCF_001970915.1. Taxonomy (NCBI): domain Bacteria; kingdom Pseudomonadati; phylum Pseudomonadota; class Alphaproteobacteria; order Sphingomonadales; family Sphingomonadaceae; genus Sphingomonas; species Sphingomonas sp. Sph1(2015). The sequence goes on along the minus strand of NZ_MQUI01000006.1, from coordinate 31,948 downwards.
CAGCCGGGATATGCTCGATCGCATGCAGCCGGTCTTGCCCTTCGGGTTGACGGTGGCGCAGGGCGCCCGGGATACGGAACCCAATGCGGGCGCGGCCCGCCGTGCGGCGCTGGCCATGGGCCTCGAACGGCTGGCTGGCGCAGAGGGCCTGATATTCACGACCGACGCCGACAGCATGCCGCATCGCGACTGGATCGCGGCGGGGTGTCGGGCTTTGCAAGAGGCGGATGTGGTGGCGGGACGTATCCTCCGCCTCGAAGCCGCGCGAGACCCCCTGCAGTGCCGCATCGAACGCTATTATGATCGGCTCCACCGATATCGCCGCCTCGTCGACCCGGTGCCATGGGAGGCGCGGGATACCCATCATTTCGGCGGAGGCGCCAATATCGCGGTTCGTGCGTCCGCCTATCGCGCGATCGACGGGTTCCGGCCGCTGCCGTCCGGCGAAGACGCCCGGTTTCTGGACGATGCGGCGCGGGCCGGCTTTCGCGTCCGCCGCGACGGGGCGATGGCGGTCGACACATCGTCACGGCGGGACGGGCGCGTCGCCGGGGGCCTTGCGGACGTGTTGCGGGCGCTGGATCACGGCGAATGGCCATCCATGGCCGACCCGCGTGGATCGTCATGGCAATGGCGCGCACAGGCGGCGGCGAGACGCAGTTTCGCGACGATCGACCAGATCCCTGTCCGCACGGCGCTGGGGGAAAGCCTGGGCCTGTCGGCGGACCATATCCTGGGCGTCGCGCGGGACTGTCCCAATGGCGAGGCATTTGCCATGCGCATCGTTCCGGCACCCATGGCCCATGACGCCATGGTGTCGCTGGCGACGGCGGAAGATCGTCTGGGCGAACTGGAAAGCCGGTGGTGCGAGGTCGCGGCATGACGATGATGGCCGATCAACTGCGGGGCGCGATCGCTGCACAGGGCTGGGCCGATCATCCGCCAGGCGATCCGCAGACGGCGGACGAACTGATCGCATTGCTGGCCAGGCTGTACGGGATCGGCCGCCGCGACCTTCCGCTCGCCCGACTGGTCGAGGGGCATGTCGATGCCGTGCAGATCGTCCGGCGCTATGGCTCGGCCGCTCAGGTCGAAGTGCTGGGCCGTGCCTTGGCGCGCGGCGCGACGCTGGGGGTGTGGAATGCCGGATGGCCGGGGGAGGCGCTGCGGCTGGACGACGGGCGGCTGAGCGGCGGCAAAAGCTATGCGTCGGGGGCGGGGGTGCTGAGCCATGCGCTGGTGACGGCGGACACGTCCGACGGGGTACAACTGCTCCTCCTCGACCTGTCCCGCATACCACCGGCGGTCGACTCCGATTGGTGGCGGGTGATCGGCATGCAGCGATCCGAAACGCATCGGGTGCGCTGGGATCATGCCCCCGTCACCGACGCGGATCGGATCGGCCGGCCCGGCTGCTATGCGCGGGAGCCCTTTTTCAGCGGCGGCGCGCTGCGTTTCGTGGCGGTTCATGCGGGCGGCGTGGCGGGCATCTGCGACCTCAGCCGCGATCATCTGGTTGCGGCGGGGCGGGGCGACGATCCCTTTCAGGCCGCCCGACTGGCCGAGTTGTTCGCACTGGCCGACGGCGCGGCCGCCATCGTCCGGCGGACGGCACGTCTGTGGTTCGAGAATGCCGAAGAAGGCGACGAGCCGCGACTGGCGCGCGTGGCGGCGGCCCGACTGGCGGTGGCCGATGCGGCCGAGCGGGCGATGGTCGTCGCACGCGAGGCCGTGGGGCTTGCCAGCCAGTTCCACAGCCATCCTCTCTCGGCCATGCTCAGCGATCTGGCGGTCTATCTCCGCCAGCCCGCCCCTGACGCCCAAAGGCTTCGCGTCGGTCGCGGGGTTCTGCAGGGTCTGTTGGTGCCCGCCCTGTGAAACTGGATCTCAACGCCGTTCGCCATGCCGTCGTCGTCGCACCCCATCCCGATGACGAGATCATCGGGGCCGCTGGCCTGATACAGGCCTTGCGGCGGCAGGGCAGTGTGGTCCGGGTCGTCGTGGTCAGCAACGGCGCCGCCTCGCATCCCAACAGTGGGGCATGGCTCCCTGAACGGCTGATTGCGGCGCGTCGGCAGGAAAGCCTGTCGGCGCTTAGCCGTCTGGGTGTGACGCGTCATCGCGTGACCTTTCTGGGGTTGCCGGACGGCGGCCTTTTCACTCGACCGGTGCTGTGTCGCCAGCGGCTGGGCCGGGCGATCCGTCGGTGCCGGGGTTTGGACATGCTTATCGGCCCCGCCATGACCGACGCGCATCCCGATCACCGGGCCGTCGCGGCGGCGCTTCGGGACCTCCATTTTGCCGGACGACGCATGACCTATCAGGTATGGCCACCACACCGCGCGAGGGGTGCCCGATGCCAGACCGTTTCGCTGGCGGGCGGCGTAGCGGCGAAGCGATCGCTCATTCGGATGCATCGTACGCAATTGGGCGTGATCGCCGACGATCCTCATGGCTTTACGATCGCACGCCATGAACTCGCAGTCTTCGCATTCCCCGTCGAACAGTTTGCCGAGGAGCGGCGATGAGGCCTATCGATCTTGCCGGTTTTGCCGAGAAATTCGCGGCAAGTGGCGACCCCTGGCGAACCTATTCTGACCGGGACGAAGCGACAAAGCGTGCGGCGATCCTGCATGCCCTGGGCCCTGGCCCCCTCGGCCGCGTTCTGGAACTCGGCAGCGGGAATGGATCGAACAGCCGGGCCATGGCCGCGCGCGCCCTGCGCCTCGATGCGACGGAGGGGACCGCCGAAGGTACGGCTCTGACGGCCCGCGCCATCGCGGACCGCCCCCGCGCGCGTGCCATCAGCCTGGCATTGCCCGCGCGATTTCCGCAGAAAAACTATGACGCTATCGTGATCGCGGAACTGCTCTACTATCTTTCCCCGCCAGCGATGAGGCACGTCGCCAGGCACGTCACACAGGCGCTACGCCCCGGCGGGCGGCTGGTGCTCGCGCATCATCGGATCGACTATTATGATTTCGCGCAGCACGCCGCCGGGATACAGCAACGCTTCCTCGACCTGACCGGCCTGTCCTGGCGGACAGCCACGGTGCGCCGTCAACGAAAATGGCATGTCATCGTCGCACGAGCGATAGGCGAGCCACGGCGCCGCAGCCAGCCGTCTCACGGTGTTCATCCGCCATCGCCCAGGCCATAGGTATCGGGCAACCGCCGCCCATGGCCCATGGGACGAGTGGGCCGATCCGGAAAGCCCAGATAGCGGCATCGAATGACCTCCTATCGGGCCGGAGGTGGCCATGGAATCCTCGCCATCGGACTTACGCGGACAGCAATTTGGTGATCCATCGGCTGCGATCGAACTGGCCGCAGATGATGACGATCGCGGCGGTGAGCGGTACGGCGATCAGGGCGCCGGCGATACCCCACACCCAGCTCCAGAACGTCATGGCGATGATGATCGCCAACGGTGACAGCGACAGCTGCTTGCCCTGGAGTAGCGGATAGACCACGTTGCTGATCGTCATCTGCAGGATCACGAAGCCGACGAAGACCAGGGTCGGCATCTGCCACCCGCCGAACTGCACGAAGGCGAACAGCACGGGTGGCACGATGCCGACGATGTTGCCGATCACGGGCACGAAGTTGAGCAGGAAATTCAGGATACCCCAGACCAGCGCAAGCTCCAGCCCGGTCATCCACGACCACAGGGCGGATGCAGCCCCCGTCAGGATGCTGGTGGCCAACGTGGTGCCGAGATACCGACGGACCTGACCCGATATCTCCTCGCTCACTTCCAGCATGTCGCGACGCGCGCCGCCTTCGCACATCTCGTACAGACGCCGCCGCAGCCGCGGCACCTCGGGCAGGCCGAGCATCACGACGATACCGATGAACCCGACATAGGTGACGAAGGCATAGGCACCGCTGGCCAGCATCTGCAACAGCCCCATGATGCGCTGGCGGTTGATGGTCCCCGCGATCGGTACGCCATGCTCCGCCGCCCAGGCGGCAAGCCGCATATAGGCCTTTTCAAGCCCGGCCCACTCCGCCGACATGGCCCCGATGACCTGCCCGATCGACAGATAGACGGATGCGGCAAAGGCCGCGAGGATCGCGATCAGCGACAACAGGGTCAGCGTATAGGCGATCCACGACGGCATGAAGCGGGCAAGCCAGCGCTTGAGCGGCCACAAGGCGGCGACGATGATCGCGGCGAAGGCGACCGGCATGATCACCGCAAATCCTGCCCGCAGCGCCGCGATCAGCAGGATCGCGGCAATGATCGTCAGCATGCGATTGCGGTAGCGGTCCTGCACCGGATTTTGGGTCATTTGCGTCGTTCCTCGATGCGGGTCCCGGAATCGGCCATGGCCTCGGCGTTGAGCCGTGCGCCGAGCAGCAGCGCCCATGCCGAGACCATCAGCCACAGCATCAGCACCACCACGGCCGCAAGGGAGCCATAAGTGTCGTCGAACCGCGCGATGCGCGCGACATAGATGCGGAACAGCAACGTGGCGGTGAGCCACATCGCGACGCCCGCGATCGTGCCCGGCAGGGCGTGGCGCCACGGGATCGCCTGCTCCGCCGCGGGCGCGTAGCGATAGATCAGGATCAGCCCTGCGCCTGCCCCGAGGGTCAGCGAGCCGAACAGCGTGATCGTGGACACGAGGCGCGCGCCGGGCAGGCCATCGGGTACATAGCTTTGCAGGAACGCCAGGACAGACAGGGACACCAGGGCGGTCAGCACCAGCGCGGCGCAGCCCAGCACCAGCGCCGTCGACGCGAACTGTCGGCGCAGACCCTGGCGCTCCCGCTCGATCCGATAGGCGAGGTTGATGCCGTGAAGCAGCGACCGCCCGGCGCGGCGGGCACTGAACAGGGCGATGGCAATCGAGAGGAGGAATGCGGTGATGGAGGCGCGGTCCGTCGCCAGCGCGTTGTGCAATCCCCTGGCGACGATCCTTCGCGCATCCACCGGCATGATCGCGGTCAGTGTCGACAGATTCTGCGCCACCGTCGCGGCCGGCACGATGGAGCCATAGGCACCCGCGACAAGGCCGACCAGAGGGATCATGGCGAGGAAAGCGGCAAAGGCGATCGAGCTGGCCGCGATGCCGAAATCGTCGCGCATACCGCTACGCACCGTCCGCCACGAAAGGATGGTCCAGCGCCGTACGTTCGACGATCCCACCCGCAGATGCCTGCCGGTCGCTCCGCTCAACCCCCATGCCATGTCCCCGCCCCTCAATCGATTCCGACGCCCGTGTCCGGGTGACGGACCCATAACGATTGGCCTCTATTTAGGTCCGATCGATTGCAAAAAGGACTGACGGACCCGATGATATCGGGGCGTCGCATCGGCTGGCTCGTCCGGCGTGTCGCTCGAAAATCCGGTTTCGTACCGCGCTCCACCCGCGCCGCCGGGAGGGAGTTGCACGTCTTTGCTAGGATCCTTTGCCGGGATCGTCGCGCGAGCGGTGCCGGATCATTTCATGGGAGATACCCGACAGAATGCGGTCGGCACGCTCCCTGATGCTCGCCCCGATGCTCGCCCCGATGCTCGCGACGTCAAACCGGCATCGGCCATCGCGGTTCAGCAGAACGCCCAACGGGAAATGCACGGTGAGGCCGCTGTCGCCAGAATGTCGGCAGCCCTGGTGACGTGAAAATGGAGAGAGGATTTCTGTTCACAGGTTCGGCAAAAGGCCAATATGACCCAACGGTAGAAACTGGAAAGCGTTGGGTGCCTGTCGAATGGCGGCTGCCGGGGCCGGGGGGCGATAACGACCGTCATTCGGTGGAGACAACGGCCTCGGCCCCGTTCCACTTGCCTGCGAGGCCCGGCACTTCCTCGAGCTGGCGGACCTCGCTGAAGCTGCCACGCTCGTCCCGATATCTCACAATCTCGAAACCATGTCCCTTCAGCTGGGGCACCGCGTCCAGTTCCGCTGCGGTCGCGCTATTCAGGTTGATCATGTACGTCTCCCATCGGTCCGGACCAACGAACGTCGCGTCATGGCGTGCCATCGCATTCCAGGCTGGCGTCTGTTTGCAGGGCGAGAAACCCGTGCCCCTCCCGTCGTGACGTCATCCGGATCGAGCCATAGGACCTCGGACCGCGCGACACCGGCCTTGTCGCCTTGGCCTGACGACCGGGTGCGACCAGCGTGGGCTATGCCAGCGGCAACATCCAGAGGTGCGCGCCGCCGGTCACGAACAGGCGCATTTCGTCGGCGTCGAAGGTACAATTGCTGCACGTCTCCGGCGTCGGCACGGTGGCGAGATGCGTACCGTCATCATCGAACAGCTCGACCCCCTTTGCCGAACTGCTCCACAGCCAGCCGCACCGGTCGATGGTGAAGCCATCGGGTATCCCCTCGGCCATGGTCGCGAACCGTCGCCGGTTCGACAATGTGGTCCCGTCCCAGTCGAACGCGTAGATCGCCACTTCGCCCTCGCCATGCTCGGGAGTCTGCGAGGCGTAGAAAGTGCGTCGATCGGGCGAGAAGGCGAGGCCGTTGGGCTGCGCCATGTCGACCATCCGCCGCACCGTGCCATCCTCGTCGATCCGACAGATCGCGGTACGCCCGCTTTCCGAACGGCCGGGCACGCCTTGCTTGGGGTTTTCGAGGCCGAATGTCGGGTCGCTGAACCAGATCGCCCCGTCGGGGGTGACGATCAGGTCGTTGGGCGCATTGAGGTGGCTACCCTCCGCCGCCCATGCGATGGGGGTCGCGACACCCGTGCCGTCGGACCGGCTGATCGCGCGACGGCCATGCTCGCAATGTACCAGCGTGCCGTCCGGCAGCACCGCATTGCCGTTGATGAACGGCGTGGCGTCGAGCAGCACATCGACCGCGCCGTCCTCACGCCACCCCAGCACGCGGCGACCGACGATGTCGCTCCATACCAGCGTTCGCTCGCGTGCCCACCATGTCGGCCCCTCACTCCAACTCGCCCCATCGTACAACGTGACGAGCCGCGCTTCACCGAGCACCGTGTGCGCCGCGGCGTGGTGGATGGTCGGTGGCGCCACCTCGGTCCGCTCGGGCGGTCCGGGCTGACGCAGCCGGGCGGGAGTCAACAGCGGGGCGAGCGGCGTCGCCTGAGCGTCCGTCATGCCCCGAACGGGTCGCGGGTCTGCGCGGCGGGCGATGTGGCGAACTGGATCATGATCTGGAGACAGGGCTCGTCGCCGATCTGGCCCGATCGATGCCCCTTGCTGTCGGTGGTGTCCTGATCCTGGCCGAAATGAATGTCGCCCGGTCCCATCTCCACCCGGTTGCCGTCCATCGTCTCGATGAACCAGCGGCCGCGCAGCGGGATCACCCATTGCGGCTTGGGGCTTTCATGCCAGTCGCCGACCCAGCCCACCGGCAGGATCGCGAAGTTGACCGCCTCCACCTCGCCGGGAAACGGTCGCATCCATTGCGGGTCCGCGCCGCCGCCGACACTCTTCTGGCCAAAGCCGGTCATGCGCGACAGGTCGATCCGGCTGCCGCCATCCGCCCCGGTCCACATATGAAGGAAGGGCAGCACCGGCGGCCGCTCGGCATCGGTGCCGTCATTATCGAGCGTCACCCGGGTCGGCAGGTCGGTCATCTTCGTCTCCTCCAGCTTCACGATGCGGCAGGACCGCGAAGCGATGGTCCAACGGCGGGCGGGCGCGGAGGTTTCGTGCGCCCCGGAACGTCGCGGCCTGCCGACCCAGCGGCGCGATCCCATGCTATGGCACGATGGCCACGAAGCGGATCGACGAGGTTCGCGGGCTGCGCATGACGCCGCTGTGATCTTCCCGGCGAGACTCCGCGCTCCTGCACCTTTGCGCTGTCCGCGATGCAGCATCGTCGGCATGATCCCCAACCCGGCCGAAACCTCGCTCTGCATCCGACCGCTCGCCTTTAACAGCGCCACCGCTTCGCGCGTACGCTCGTGCTTGAACCGACGCTTCGTCATATTCGCGATCAGAACATGTCCTGGCTCAGCAGAGCCCGTCATCGGTGTCCGGCAAACCAGCGGAAGATTAAAGGCGAATGCTGGCTCGGCGGAAATTCGAGCCGTTTGAGACGAGTTTGAACGCGCAAACAGCAACGCTCTATTCGAACGTCTTTTACCGCGATGCAAAAAGCGAAGAGGGGGAAGCCCTCTTCGCCAAAGTTTCGTGCGCCGTCAGAGTGGGGTGCCGAAGGCGCACGACTCGAGGGATCACATGACGTTGTTCCCACTGGTCTTGATCAGCCCGTTCACACCGCCCGGGAAAAATCCTCCCGAGGATGCTGCGGTGCCGGATGCGTACAAAATGCCCAGAGCCTGTTCGGGCGTGCGGCGCAACGCTATCCAATTATTGTCGCGGAGCTGGATTTGGGAACCGAAGTCCTCTCCGCCGCCGAACGACCCTATGCCGCGGTCCAAGCCGACGGGACCATCGAGCCGATCCCGAACCTCGGCCATGCGCCATGACCGTTCGAACAGGATTTCGCTTTCCGGGATCGATCGCTTCTGAAGGATCGCGCGCTGGTAGAGGGCGTTGCGAATGGCTCCGTCGCTGGCGGCTATGCCCGCGACGAGCGCCGCGACCGGGCCGCTTGTCGTCGCGCCCACCTGAAAGCCCTGGCCGACCGATGTCGTCATCACGACCGCCGAAAGGGCCACTGCGCCGAGCAGGAACTCGTCCTGGCTGGCATAGGGATCGAAGAAGCTGGTCGGTTGCGTCGTTGTCGACGCCACGCGCGCGATCGCATCGAACGGTCCGTTCTGGCCACCGGCGATGTTCAGGGCGGGCTGGGCGGTCGCCGCGCTGCCCAGCGTCTTGCGCAGGAAAGCGATCCGGGCGAGCACGGCATTGGCGACCTCATTCACCCCGGCCAGCGTCATCGGGTCGGTGAACACGACCTTGCTGCCGCCCGTCACGCCACCTGAGGTGCCGACCCCTGTGGTCAGCGCGGGGGGCAGGGTGGCGCCGTCCAAAGCGCGGACCAGGAACGTGCCATAGAGATAATGAAGCTGCAGGATGAGGTTCATCCGGTCGGCGTCGGTCGCCGTATAGGCTGCGGGTGGCGTGGGAGTGGCGGTCGCCGATGCGGTAGGCGTCGGCGTGACCACCGATTCGGACCCGACGACATCGTCGTTACAGCCCTCGAGAAAGGCCAGCCCGCCCGCCATGATCGAGGCGGTGCCGAACCAGCGGATCATCTGGCGGCGCGTGGTGTCGGCAGTGGCGATATCCTTGTCGGAATAGGTCATGTCATCCCCCTTGGGATCGAAATTGCGGACTTAGTTGGCGGCGCCCGTCTTGAACGTGCCGTTGATCCCGGTCGGGAAAAAGCCGCCTTGGGTAGCGGCGCCCGACGTCATGAACAGCACGTTGAGCGCCTGGCCGGGCGTTCGCGACAGGTGCAGCCCGTTATCATCGGTCAGCGCCAGCCGGGCCGCCAGGCGGCCATTGACCGGAACGGGAGACAGGCCACGATCGGTCGTGCCGCCCCCGCCAATCCCATTGCGCCACGACGCCATGCGGTCGACCATCGTCACGATTTCCGGCCGGGCTGCGGATGCGGCCATCAGGATGGTGCGTATCGTCGTGACGTCCGTCGCCGCCGTCGCCGCCATCGACAGCATCGATGCGCGGATGACCGGATTGGTATAAAGCGTCGACAAGCCGTTGAGCGCCGTTGCCTGCACGGCCAGGATCGTTTCCGCGGCCAGCGCCAGATCGACCGGCGAGGCATAAGGATCGAAGCTGTCTCCCGGTCCGATCGCGCCCGTCAGCCGGAACATGGCGGTGAACCGTTCTGCCGTCATGTCGATCTGATTCTGCGCCGGAGAGTCGGCGCGGAGCAGGTCGCGGAGGAAAAGAGTGCGAAACCAAAGCGAGGCCGCAATTTCCTGGATACGCGCCTGGATATCACGCGTCCCGGCCGGAAAACTGACCTGCTTGGCCGAGGTCGCCGAAACGCCCGGCCGATCCAGCGTCTCGCCGCCGCGGATATATTGGGCCGGCAACTGTCGGCCTGCGCCGTAAATCGCCAGTTGCAGCATGTTGGTCGAAAGATAGTGCAAGTTCAGCGCAAATTGCAGCGGTGCGGTGTCGACCGATGACGCCACCTGGGCCTGAGCCATCCCGGCAGCTCCGACGACCACGGCCCCGGCCAGCACGGCTCCGGTCAGAACTTGGCCGAAGAATTCGCGACGACCGGAACTTGTCGATTCGCCTCGATGTTCGGGCATGATTCGAAAGTCTTCCATTTCCCTCCCCTGTTGTTGACCGCCACGCCTGGGGGCGGCTGCGTCACCCGGTGCTCTGCCTATCTTTGGAACTGCGACATCCGGCCTCGGCGAATCCTTCCTGAGCGTCTAGGCATCCTATGGCTGCGCCCATATGAAATTTTTTTCAAGTTTAAGTTGTCCGAGTTTAAGAGTCCAGCTACGCTGCGCAAGCAAGTTAAAAGGGCTTCCGTAAACGTTTTTGGGGGAGGTGAGGATGCTGTCCATGCATGGACTCGCAGGCGGGGTTGCTGTTGCTGCTTTAATTGCTGCTTTTCCGGTTGATGATGTTGCTGCGCAGCAGAAGCAAGATGTTACTGAAAAAGCACAGAATGTGCTAACAGGCGGGGCTTCTGCAAAGAAGGCGAAGCGCAACCGCACAAAGCGCGATGAGAAAATAGCGAAAGATGCTGCGAAGAGCGGCGAATCGCAGCCTCAACTCTCGAACACCAATGGGCGACTCGAAGGTGATATCATTGTCATGGGGCTTCGCGAGAATGTGAAGTCGGCCCGAAACGCCAAGCGCCGGGCATCGCAGATCGTCGACGTCGTGGTCGCGCAGGACATCGGCAAATTACCAGACAAAAACATTCCCGAGGCGCTGGCGCGCATTCCCGGCATCCAGATCGAGCGCAATCGTGGCGAAGGCGGGGAAGTCAAAATTCGCGGTCTGGGCGGGGCCATGACAACGGTCAACGGATCGCCGACCTTCTCGGCCGGTGATCGAACGACCTATCTGAACGACATCTCGTCCGATCTTGTCGCCGCGATCGAGGTGTTCAAGACACGAACACCGGACCAGGTCGAAGGAAGCCAGACCGGCGTCATCAACCTGACCCTGCGTCGGCCGACCGACTTCAAGGAGGGAGCCACCTACGCCTTCAATGTGCGCGGCGATTACGCGGACCAGATCAGGAAGGTGAACCCCTATGTCAGCGCCCTCGTCGCATATAATGCCGACACCGATATCGGGCGGATCGGGTTTTCGGTGAACGGCACCTATAACGACGTGCGCTACAATGAATCGAGCCGCTGGAACCAGCGACCGATCGTCCCGAACAACCCGCGCCAGATCGTGCTGCCCAGTACGACCCCAAGCAACATCTACATGCCCTTCGATGTCGGCTTCGCCGGACCCAATGGCTGGTCGCGCCGCGCCGATGTGCAGGTTTCGACGCAATGGCGGCCCGACGATCATTGGTCGATCACCCTGGAAGGCGGCTATCGCAATCAGAAAATGCTCTGGGCCGACAACGGCTTCGTCCTGCCGCTGACCTATTCGGCATCGGCCGCACCGCCGCCGGTGTTGTCGAACATCAAGCTCGGCCCCGATGGCCGGCTGGTCGAGTCCCTGACCGTCACCTCGCTCGACCCGTTCGGGCCGGGCCGCGAATCGTTTCAACATGAAAGCCGCAATTACAATGGCCGCTTCCAGGTCGACTTCACCAATGACCGGCTGGAATTCAACGGCTGGGTCAACTACGCCCGGGCCGAAAATTATTCGAACAACATTTTCCACTGGATCCGCTTCAACCAGCAGCCTGAATTTGACATCATCTTCAACGACAAGCGCGACCCACTTGGCGGGTCGCACGTAACGTTCAAGAATTTCGATCTGCTCGATCCTAAAAATTATTTGTATATTGATGGATTCAACCAATCTCGCCAGTTCACGACCAGTGCCGAACTCGAGGTGAAATATGATCTCAAGCTCTACACCGGCTGGAACCTGATCGACTATCTGAAGACCGGTTTCCGCTACGCCAATCGTAGCTACGACAGGCAATATGGGCGCCGTGGCGACTATCGCAATCTGCGCCTGCCGATCAGCAGCCTGCCTGACTATAAGTTGGTGAGCAGCGGCAAGGGCTTTCAAGGCTCGCCATCGGCATCGACCGCCGAATGGTTGATCGGTGATACCAATTCGATCCGGCAGAGCTGGGATGCGATACGGGGGCAACTGGTCGGCATCTATCCCGAGCTTGCCGATCCTTATCCCACCTACAACCCGCTCGATTATTTCGAAGGTTCGGACGGCAGCTATGCGGCCTATGCGATGGCGCATTATAACGTGAAGCTGTTGTTTCCGATCGACGGGGTGATCGGGGGCCGCCTGGTCAACAATCTGACCAACCTGACCGCAATCCAGCGCGTCGCGCGGTTCGTCAATATCGATGACCGACTGGTTGAACAGACCACGGACGAGACGATCTCTCCGAAGGGCAACTTCCTGGACTTCATGCCCAGCGTGAATGCCATCATCCACTTCACCCCCAAGCTGCAGTTGCGGACGGCGTGGACGTATGAAGTGGGCCGCCCCAGCGTCTATCAGATCAATCCGCGGCTCCAGATCGATGTCCGCAACGCCGCGCGGCCCGTCGCGGGCGGCGGCAACCCGAGGCTGGGTCCGATCACCACCACCAAATATGACGCCTCGTTGGAATGGTATTTTGGGCCTACCGGATTGGCCAGCCTGGCCGTTTGGCAATGGAACCAGGAAGGCTTTATTGGCAATCGAACGCTGCCCGAGGTTTTGCCTCAGGCGCCCAATGTCCTGACACTGGTCACGCGCCCCTATAATCTGGGTCGCGGGCGCCATCGCGGGATCGAAGGCAATGTGACCACCTTCTTCAGCTTCCTCCCCGGTATCCTGAAAAGCTTCGGGATGCAGGTGAACGGCACGATGAACATAACGCGGCAGGCATTCCCCGTGTTTCGTCCGGACAGCAACGAGATTCGCGACGCGGAATTCGTGTACGGCCCGTTCCTGGACGTGTCCAAGTACATGTACAACATCGTCGGCTTCTTCGAGAAGGACGGGCTGAATGTCCGCGTCGCCTATAACTGGCAATCGCGGCGTCAATGGCGGCGTGACGGCGCTGATCCCTTCAACAATCTGTTCCTCGATCCCGTTCGTCGCCTGGATGCCTCGATCAACTATGACGTGAACAAGAACCTGACGCTCGCGCTGGAAGGCTCCAACCTCACGGCGGACGGCAATCGAAGCTATTGGGGATCCTATGCCGCACCACAGGATGTGCGGTACTTTTCTCGCAATTTCAGTTTTTCGGTGCGCACTCGCTTTTGAAAGGAGCGGCATCTTCGGGATGCCACGGCCCTGCGTGGCGTCACCGGAGAATGCCGGGATCCGATATCTCGCGCCTGATCCCTTCAGGTGGGAGAGACGCCGGTCCGCTGCCTTGCCTCACCGGCTCCTGCCATGACGCTGCGGGAGACCGGGTGGGGATTGGGCCGGTGCCAGGCTGACGTAGAGCGTCGAGCGTCAAATCCGGATCACAGGAATCATGCAGGTCATGGATTGCGATCGACCTTTGGCAAAGGGGGATCATGGGGCAGGTCGCAGGGCATCCGGCGGCGCCGTCGCGCTTTCTCAAGGCGGCAGCCTGCCCAAAATCCGCAGTCGGACGGGTGTTGGAATATTCGATCCGCACATGAGGACGCGGCAATGGCGTCGAATGATATATCCATTATGCTGGATGGATGGAAAACGATTCGGCCATCGCTGCGCTCGGTGCTTTGGCACAGGAAACCCGGCTGGAGGTGTTCCGACTGCTGGTCCGCCACGAACCCGCCGGGATGGCGGCCGGTGAAATCGCCCGTCAGCTCGGCGTACCGCAAAACACCATGTCGGCGCATCTCGGCATCCTTGCTCGCGCAGGCCTGATCCGATCGGCGCGCCAAAGCCGATCTATCATCTATCGAGCCGATCTCGGCGGCCTGCGCGCGCTGACGCTGTTCCTCGTGAAGGACTGCTGCGCTGGCGCGCCTGCACTATGCGCGCCGCTCATCGCCGAACTCGCCCCCTGCTGCTGAAAGGACAAGCCGTGGCCGTCGATATCGTCATCTATCACAACCCCGGCTGCGCCACGTCGCGCAACGCGCTGGCCATGATCCGCAACGCCGGTATCGAGCCGCACGTAGTCGAGTATCTGAAGACCCCGCCCTCTCGCGCGCTGCTGGTCGAGCTGATCGACCGCGCGGGCATGACGCCTCGCGAGCTGCTGCGCGAGAAGGGCACGCCCTATGCGGAGCTTGGCCTGAGCGATACGGCGCTGTCCGACGACGTGCTGGTCGACGCGATGATGGCGCATCCGGTCCTCATCAACCGGCCGCTGGTCGTCTCGCCGCTCGGGGTGAGGCTGTGGCGCCCCTCCGAATCCGTCCTCGATCTGTTGCCGAGTGGCCAGCTCAGCGCTTTCGCCAAGGAAGACGGGGAACAGGTGGTGGATGCCGCGGGCCAGCGTTTCGCCTGATGATCCTCGCCATCCTGATCTTCGTCGCGACGATCGCACTCGTCATCTGGCAACCCAAGGGCCTCGGCATCGGGTGGAGCGCCATGGGCGGAGCCATGGTGGCATTGCTTGCGGGCGTCGTCACGCTTTCCGACGTGCCGGTGGTGTGGGGTATCGTCTGGAACGCGACCGCCGCGTTTGTCGCGATCATCGTCATCAGCCTGCTGCTGGATGAAGCGGGCTTTTTCGAATGGGCGGCGCTGCACGTCGCCCGCTGGGGCGGCGGGAACGGTCGCCGCCTGTTCGTCCTGATCGTGCTGCTGGGCGCAGGCGTGTCGGCGCTGTTCGCCAATGACGGCGCGGCGCTGATCCTGACGCCGATCGTCGTCGCCATGCTGCGCGCGCTGGGGTTCAAAGACAGGGCGACGCTGGCGTTCGTCATGGCGGCGGGGTTCATCGCCGACACCGCCAGCCTGCCGCTGGTCGTGTCGAACCTCGTCAACATCGTGTCGGCCGACTTCTTCCACGTCGGGTTCGGCGACTATGCGGCTGTGATGGTGCCGGTCGACCTCGTGTCGATCGCCGCGACGCTGGCGGCGCTGCTGCTGTTCTTCCGGCGCGACATACCGACAGACTATAACGTGCGGGCGCTGCGCGCGCCGCGCGAGGCGATCCGCGATGCCGCCACGTTCCGCGCCGGATGGATCGTGCTCGCCCTGCTGCTCGCCGGCTTCTTCCTGCTCGAGCCGCTCGGCGTGCCGGTCAGCGCCGTCGCCGCTGCTGGCGCGATCCTGCTGCTGGTGATCGCGGGGCGTGGCGATGTGATCGAGACGCGCAAGGTGCTGCGCGGCGCGCCGTGGCAGGTCGTGATCTTTTCGCTCGGAATGTACCTGGTCGTTTATGGCCTGCGGCACGCGGGTCTGACCGATCATCTGACGGCGCTGCTCGACCGTACCTCGCAAGGCGGGGTGTGGGGTGCGGCGCTGGGGACGGGTGTGATCGCGGCCGTCCTGTCGTCGGTGATGAACAACATGCCGACCGTGCTGGTGGGTGCGCTGTCGATCGACGCCGCGCACGCGACAGGGGCGGTCAAGGAAGCGATGATCTACGCCAACGTGATCGGCTGCGATCTCGGCCCCAAGCTGACCCCGATCGGCTCGCTCGCGACACTGCTGTGGCTGCATGTCCTGGGGCAGAAGGGCGTCAGGATCGGTTGGGGTTATTATTTCCGGGTCGGGGTCACGCTCACCGCGCCTGTCCTGCTCATCACGCTGGCGGCGCTCGCGCTGCGGATGGGGATGGCCTGAGGCCTCTCCACGGCCTTGTGGCGCAGCCCCGGACGCCACGGCCAGGTTACCGGCCAATCGGTCACGTGCCGCGCAACAGGGTCGGGCGCTATTCCGGGCGGACGATCACGACCGCACCATGATCCTCATCGCGCTTTCCACGTCACCGGAATGCGAAGATAGCTGACGCCGTTCGCCTCGGCCTCGGCGAAACGCCCAGCGCGGATGTTGACCTGGATCGAGGGCAGCAGCAGCTTGGGCACGGACAGCCCGGCGTCGCGCTGCTCGCGCATCGCGACGAAATCATCCTCGCTCACGCCGTCATGGACATGGACGCTCGACCGGCGCTGCTCGCCCACCGTCGTCTCCCAGCGATAGTCGTCGCGGCCCGGCGCCTTATAATCGTGGCACAGGAACAGTCGCGTCGCCTCGGGCAAGGCCAGCAACCGCCGGATCGAGCGATAGAGCGTACGGGCGTCCCCGCCGGGGAAGTCGGCGCGGGCGGTGCCATAGTCGGGCATGAACAGCGTATCGCCGACGAACGCCGCATCGCCGATCCGATAGGCGATATCGGCCGGGGTATGGCCGGGGACGTGCAGCACCTCGACCTCCAGCCCGCCGATCGCGAAGCGGTCGCCGTCCTCGAACAGCCGGTCGAAGTCCGAGCCATCGGTCTTCAGGTCGTCCATCGCGAACACGGGGCGGAAGATCTTCTGCACGTCGCGGATATGCGCGCCGATCCCGATCCATGCGCCGGTATGCGCCTTGATGAAGGGGGCGGCCGACAGGTGATCGGCATGGGCGTGCGTCTCCAGCACCATCACGATCCGCCAGCCCTGTGCGCGGGCAAAGGTGATGATGCGTTCGGCCGAGCCGGTGTCGGCGACGCCGCTCGCCATGTCGAAGTCGAGCACCGGATCGATCACCGCGGCTGTCCGCGTCGCGGGATCGCCCACGAGATAGCTGATCGTGTTCGTCGGCTCGTCGAAAAAGGCCTCGATAAAGGGCTGGGTCATGATTTCCTCCGTTAGCGCTTGCTAATATATTAGATAGTGCTACATAAGCAATACCTAATGGAGTAGCGATGATGCTCAAACCCCCGATTGACCTGGCGACCTTCGAGGCGAAGGCCGGACAGGTCGCCGACACGCTGAAGGCGATCGGCAATGCGCGCCGGCTGATGCTGCTGTGCAAGCTGGTCGAACATGGCGAGGTGACGGTCGGCGACCTGGCGCGCGATGTCGGCTTGTCGCAATCGGCCTGCTCGCAGCACTTGGCCAGGATGCGCGACGAGGGCCTCGTCACCTATCGGCGGGAGAGCCAGACGCTCTGGTACGCCGTTGCCGATCCCCGCGTCGAAACACTGCTCGCCACCCTTTACCAGCTCTATTGCAAGGATTGATGCGATGACGCTTGCGACCCTATCCCCCGCCGAGACCCATGCCGTGATCCGATCCGGTGCGCGCCTGATCGATATCCGCGGGGCTGACGAACATGCGCGCGAGCGTATCCCCGGTGCGGTGAACGTGCCGCTCGACCGGATCGGCGACCTGCCGTGTGACGGTCGCCCGGTCGTCTTTCATTGCAGATCGGGGATGCGGACTGCCGCCAATGCGGCGCAGCTCTGCGCGGCGGCGGGCAACGCTCCAGCCTATATCCTCGGGGGCGGCATAGAGGCGTGGCGACAGGCAGGGCACCCCGTGGTCGCCGACCGGTCGCAGCCGCTGGAGATCATGCGGCAGGTGCAGATCACCGCCGGGGCGCTCGTGCTGGCTGGCGTCCTGCTCGGCCTGTTCGTGACCCCGGGCTTCTTCGCGCTGTCGGCGTTCGTGGGGGCGGGGCTGATATTCGCGGGTGTGACGGGGTGGTGCGGCATGGCCAATCTGCTGCGCATCATGCCATGGAACCGGCGCGCGGCGGCCTGAGGCGATCATGGGCACCGCCGCCATCCTCGCCGCGCTCCTATCGGGTGGCGTGATCGGCCTGATCCTGGGCCTTGTCGGCGGGGGCGGGTCGATCCTGGCCGTGCCGCTCCTGATCTATGTCGTCGGGGTCGGATCGCCGCATGCCGCGATCGGGACAGCCGCTGTCGCCGTCACGGTCAACGCGCTGGCCAGTCTGATCGGTCATGCCCGTGCCAGCCGCGTGAAATGGCGGTGTGCGAGCGTCTTCGCCGTGTCGGGCATGATCGGTGCTGCGCTGGGGGCGGAACTGGGCAAGGCGTTCGATGGCAAGCGGCTGCTCGTCCTGTTCGGGCTGCTGATGATCGGTGTCGGCGTGTCGATGCTGCGCAGGCGCCGTACGGCGGAAGCGCCCGACGTGCGGCTGACCCGCGACAGCGCCAGGGCGCTGCTGCCGCGCCTCGTGCCGATCGGACTGGGGGTCGGATTGGCGGCAGGCTTCTTTGGGATCGGGGGCGGTTTCCTGATCGTGCCGGGGCTGATCCTGGCGACCGCCATGCCGCTGCCCTTCGCGATCGGCACCTCGCTGGTCGTCGTCAGCGCGCTGGGGCTGACCACCGCCACCTCCTACGCCTTGTCGGGGTTGGTCGATTGGCAGGTGACCGCGCTCCTGATCATGGGCGGCGTCGTCGGGACGATCGGCGGCATCGCGCTGGGCAAGAGCCTCGGCACTCGCAAGGGGCTGCTCGAACGCGGATTTGCGGCCATATTGATCGCGATCGGCGCCTATATCACGGCGTCATCCATCTAGATCGATCCGCCATCCCAGCGCGTCGGACGGCAGGCCGTGGTTGGGGAGCTGCGCCGGATCGCGATCGCCTGACACTTGCCACCGATGCCCAAAGTCTCGTCGCGAAAGGCGAGGGGAGTGTGGCGGCGGAAGCACAGTCGCCCGGTTGATTGACCGGGCACCATGCCGCCACGGCATTTTGATTGACACCGATGCCGGTCGGTATAGCTATGAACTATAAAGAAAATAATTAGCCGAATTCATCGGCGAACAATCAGAGCAAAAAATAGCCGTAATGGGAGAGGTGGGATGAAGGGGAAGACGCTTGCGCGCGTGCTCGTGCGCTCGACATCGGTGCTAAGCCTGACGGCGGGGCTGTTGCTGGCCTCGCAGGCCCAGGCGCAGACGGCACCGATCGACCCGCAACAGGGCACGCCCCAGGCGGACACCAGCAGCCAGACACCCCCGCCGGGCGAGGCAAGCCCGAGCAACCCCCAGCCGGAAACCACGCCGGACGACATCGTCGTCACCGGCGTCCGTGCCTCGTTGGAACGCTCGATCGCCATCAAGCGCGACTCGAACGGCGTCGTCGACGCGATCAGCGCGGAGGATATCGGCAAGTTCGCCAACACCAACCTGGCTGAGTCGCTGCAGCGTATTACCGGCGTTTCGATCGACCGGCGCAATGGTGAGGGTTCGACCGTCACGGTCCGCGGTTTCGGCGCGCAGTACAATCTGGTCACGCTGAACGGCCGCCAGTTGGCGACGTCCAACATCGTCGCGGTCGGCGGCGACCAGGGCGGTGACGGCGCGGGCGGCTTCGGCCGTTCGTTCGACTTCTCGAACCTCGCCTCGGAAGGGGTGAAGACGCTGGAGGTCTACAAGACCGGGCGCGCCGCGATCCCGTCGGGCGGCATCGGCGCGACGGTCAACGTGGTCAGCCGCCGCCCGCTCGACAATGCCGATACCGGGCTGGTCGGGTCGCTGGGCGTCAAGGGCAGCTATGACAACAGCTCGGCCGACTGCATCGACTGCGGCGCGCGCGTCACGCCCGAGGCGTCGGGCACCGCCAGCTGGACGGACAGCGAGAAGCGTGTCGGCGTGTCGCTGTTCGGCAGCTATCAGAAGCGCAATTTCAGCTTCGCCAGCGTCGCCCCGGACAATTGGAATATCCGTTCGCTCAACGACTTCCTCAACCCGTCCAACGGCTTCATCAACGGCGCGACCAAGATCAACAACCGCCCGACCGGCAACCCGCTGGTCTCGGTGCCCAACGATTTCCGCTATCACTTCTCCGAGGCCAGCCGCGAGCGGATCAACGGTCAGGCGATCCTGCAATTCCGCCCGACCGACACGCTGACCTTCACCGCCGACGGCCTCTATGCCCAGCTGCGTCAGTCGGAGCGCCGGTCGAGCCAGTCCAACTGGTTCAACCGCCCGTTCAGCGAGGTGACGTTCGACGATGCCAGCAACGGTATCGCCACCACCCAGTTCCTGGCCGAGACGATCAACGGTGTGAAGGACGCGGCGTTCGAACAGGCCTATCGCGCGCAGAAGAACAGGCTCTACGACGTCGGCGGCAATATCGAGTGGAAGCCGAGCGACCGCTTCACCCTGTCGATCGACGGCCATGCCGGCGAGGCGCAGAGCCTGCCCGACAATCCCAACGGCCAGACATCGACCACCGTCGCGATCAACGCGCCGGTCGTGACCGGCCATACGCTGCGCTGGACCGACAAGGGGTTCCCGCAGCAGACGCTGTCGATCAACGACGGGACGCAGAGCACGACCCCGACCGCCCAGCCCTTCATCAAGGGCAATAATAACGGCGTGCTGGACGTCGGCGATCTGGCGAGCGCGGTGCAGCGCCAATTCGCCTCGAACCAGACGCAGCGGATCCGCGAGCTGCGCGCCGATGCGGCCTGGGAATTCACCGACCAGATCCGGTTCGATGCGGGTGCCGATTATCGCACCACGACGACCCGCCAGACCCAGTTCAACACGCGCCAGGTCCTGGGCGACTGGGGCAATTCGCTGCCGCCGGACGTCGCGCGGCTGGCACCGGGGCAGGTCTTTCAGTTCTGCAACACCTGCAAGTTCGAGCATAACAACCCGAATGCCGATCCGAACACCCAGATCGCCTTTCGTACCGAGGACGCGACCAAGCTCTACAACACGCTGTTCAACTATTATTCCGGCGTGACGAACGACGGGGTCGACCACCGCAACAATATCGACGCGAACAGCGACAATTCGGTGCGCGAGAATATCTGGTCCGGCTATCTCCAGGGCAGCTGGAACGGGCAGGTGTTCGGCCGCAATGCACAGATCGTCGCGGGCCTGCGCTATGAGAATACCAAGGTGCGTGCGGTGTCACTGCAACCGGTGCCGCTGGCGATCGTGTGGACGGCGGACAACGACTTCGTGATCCAGAACAGCGCCGATCAGCAGGCCATTTCGGCGCGCGGGTCATACAGCAACTGGCTGCCCGCCGTGGATGCCAAGATCGAGGTGATGGACAATCTGTTCGCGCGTGCTTCGTATAGCAAGACGATCTCGCGTGCGCCCTATGGCAACCTCTTCGCCTCGACCGGCGTCGGTGCGCCCGGGCGGCCGACCGCGATCGGCGGCATCGCGACGGGCTCGTCCAACAACACCGGCCTGCTGCCGCTGTCGTCGGACAATATCGACCTGTCGGTCGAATGGTATCCGCGCAAGGACGTCTTCCTGTCGGCGGGCTTCTTCGACAAGCGGGTGCACAACTTCATCGGCAACACGGTGGTGAACCGTAACCTGTTCGGCCTGCGCGACGCGACGTCGGGCCAGGCGGGCACCCGGTCGGGCACCGCCCGCCAGCAGCTGGCGAACACGTTCGGGGCGGACATCACCGACGTCAACCTGTTCACCTATACCGCGCTGCTCCAGCAGAATAACGGCAATGTCGCGGCGGCGAACGCGCAGTTCGCGGCCAATTACAACACGCAGAGCCGCGCGCTGAACCAGGGCTTCGTCGACTCGATCCTCAGCCAGGTCGACATCAGCCCGAATGCCAGCGACCCGCTGTTCAACTTTGCGGTCAACACGCCGATCAACAACCGCGATGCGCACATTTATGGCGTCGAGCTGGCGGGCCAGTATTTTCTGGGCGAGACGGGCTTCGGCGTCGCGGCCAGCTATACGCTCGTTCGCGGCAATATCGGCATCGACATCGCCGCCGATCCCAGCGTGAACACCTTTGCGCTGGTCGGCCTGTCGGACACCGCCAATGCCACGCTGATCTACGACAAGAACGGCATTTCGATGCGCCTGTCGTACAACTGGCGCGACAAGTTCCTGAGCGACATCAACCGTGGCGGCGATCGCAATCCGGTCTTCACCGCGCCCTATGGCCAGCTCGACCTGTCGATGAGCTTCGACCTGACGCCGCGCTTCGCGCTCGGCTTCGAGGCGATCAACCTGACCGAGGAGGGGGTTCAGACCTATGGCCGCGACCGGATGAACACCTGGTATCTGGCCGAAGGCTCCGCCCGCTATCTGATCGGCGCGCGGTATCGCTTCTGATCGTGGAAACCCGGAAGGCTGCTGTCCCCTCTGCGGTCTTCCGGGTACAAGGGGCGATCATGGCCGCACCTGTCCTGCTCAACAATATCGACCATCGCGACCTTCGTGTCGCGATCGGTCATCACGCCCGCTTCGGCGATGCGATCAACCAGACGCGCGTGTTTCCGTCCGAGTTCGAGGAGCTTCAGCGCGAATACGCCATATTGCTGCGGCGGGACGAAGGCGGGGCGCTGTATGCCACCATTCTCCTCGGCCTCGACCCGGACGAAAACCTGTTTCTGAAGGGCGACCACTGGGATGCCCGCTACATCCCGGCGACCCGGGCGCGGGGGCCGTTCTCGATCGGTCACGACGCCACGGGCGAGCCCATGGTCTTTGTCGACCCCGAGCATCCGCGGCTGACCTCCGAGGGTTTTCCCGTGTTTCGCGAACATGGCGGCAACGCGCCGCTGCTCGACCATGTCTCGGCCATGCTGCAACGCATTTATGAGGGCGTGCAGACCGAGCGCGCGATGTACGACGCCTGGGCCGCGCTCGACCTGCTGACGCCCGCCGTCCTGCAACTCGATCTGGACGAGGGGCGGCGGTACAATGTGCCGGATTGCCTGACGATCGACACGGCACGGCTGGCGGCGCTGGAGGCCGGGGCCTTGGGTGATCTCCATGCGCAGGACTATCTGCGCCCGGCCTTCTGGATGGCGTCTTCGCTGGGCAATCTCCGCCATTTGATCGACCGCAAGCTGAGCCGGGATGCACATGGCTGAGCGCCTGCCCACCGCGCGGCATGCGCGCGCGCTGACGGAAACGGGGGCGCCCGATCTGGCGGCGCTCGTCGAAGGCAACGAGCCGGTCATCCTGCGGGGCCATGCCGCGCACTGGCCGCTCGTCCGCGCAGGGCAGGTTTCCGCCCGTGCCGCTGCCGATTATCTCCTGCGCTTCGATCGTGGGCGACCCGTGACCGGCTATGTTGCGGACGCGGTGACAGGCGGACGTTTCCACTATGACGAAACTGCCACCGGACTGAATTTCCGGACGGAGACGCTGCTGCTGCGCGAATTCCTGGCGCGGCTGCTGGATGGAGACGACGAGCAGGGGGAACAGCCCGCGCTCTATATGGGGTCGACCGATCTCGACGCCTATCTGCCGGGTCTTCGCCTCGAGAATGATCTGGTTCCCTCCGGCGAGCTGTTTCAGCGTCACCCGCCGCTGGCCAGTATCTGGATCGGCAACCGGACCATCGCCTCGGCGCATTACGACATGGCGAACAATGCGGCGATCTGTGCCGCCGGTCGGCGCCGCTTCACGCTGTTTCCCCCCGATCAGATCGGCAATCTCTATCCCGGACCGCTTGCCCCGACACCGGGCGGGCAGGTGGTCAGCATGGTCGACTTCGCCCGGCCGGACCTCGATCGCTATCCCCGTTTCGCCGATGCCATGGCCCACGCCGTGGTGGCCGAACTCGAACCCGGTGACCTGTTGGTCTATCCGGCCCTGTGGTGGCACCATGTCGAGGCGCTGGAGGCGTTCAACATCCTCGTCAATTATTGGTGGAACACAGGCCCCGACTATCTCGACACGCCGATGGATAGCGTGATGCATGCGATGCTGTCGCTGCGCGACCGACCGACGGCGGAGAAGCAGGCCTGGCGGGCGGTGTTCGATCATTACATCTTCGGTGACGGCGAAGCGGTCGTCGGCCATCTCCCGCCTGCATCGCACGGCCCGCTCGCGCCCCTCGACGAGGCCATGGCGCGGCGGTTACGTGCGTACCTTCTGCAAAGGCTGAACCGATGAGCGATCCCTATCGGCCGACCCGTGTCGTCATCGCCGGGGGCGGTACGGCGGGGTGGCTCGCGGCAACGGCGCTGGCGCGGCAGCTGGGGCCGCTGGTCGATGTCACGCTGGTCGAGTCCGACGAGATCGGCACGGTCGGCGTCGGCGAGTCCACCATCCCCACGGCGCGCAGCTTCCATGCCTTTCTAGGGCTCGACGAGGCCGAGTTCATGAGGGCGACCCAGGCGACCTTCAAGCTGGGCATTGCGTTCGAGAATTGGGGACCGGACGGCGCGCGCTATTTCCACCCGTTCGGAACGGTCGGCCGGTCGGTGGCGATCGCCGATTTCCAGCATTTCTGGCTGGAGGCCAGGCGTCACGGCTTTGGCGGCGCATATACCGACTATTCGCTGGAGACGCGGGCGGCCGAGGCGGGTCGGTTCGGGCGGGACGAGGCGGGCACGCTGGCCTATGCCTATCATCTCGATGCCACGGCCTATGCCCGCTTCCTGCGCGGTATCGCCGAACCAGCCGGAGTATGCCGGGTCGAGGGACGCATCGCCAGGGTCGAGCGCCACGGCGAGCGCGGCGACATCGCCGCATTGCATCTGGCATCGGGCAACCGGATCGAGGGGGACCTGTTCCTCGACTGCACCGGCTTTCGCGCACTGCTGATCGAAGGCGCGCTGGAGACGGGTTTCGAGGATTGGAGCGAATGGCTGGCCTGCGACCGCGCACTGGCGGTCCAGACCGAAGCCGTCTCACCCCCGGTTCCCTATACCCGCGCCATCGCGCACCGGGCGGGCTGGCGCTGGCGCATCCCTTTGCAGACGCGGGTGGGCAATGGACTGGTCTATTCCTCGGCCGACATGAGCGATGACGAAGCAAGTGCGACGTTGCTGGGCGGAATCGAGGGTAAGCCATTGTTCGAGCCGCGTGCCCTGCAGTTTCGCGCCGGGATGCGGCGGCGGGCCTGGAGCGCCAATTGCGTGGCGCTGGGGCTGGCGGCCGGGTTTATCGAGCCGTTGGAATCGACCAGCATCCATCTGGTCATGATCGCGGTGATGCGCCTGATCCAGGGCTTTCCGTTCCAGGGTCAGGATTGCGCGGCGCTGCGGACGCGGTTCAATGCCCAGTCGCGTCACGAATGGGAGCATATCCGCGACTTCATCATCCTGCATTATGCGCAGACCGGACGAACGGACTCGATGTTCTGGCAACGCTGCTCCACGATGTCCGTGCCCGATACACTGGCGCAGCGCATGGCATTGTTCGTCGAAAGCGCAGGGGCCTGGCAGGGGCAGGACGATCTGTTCAAGATCGATTCCTGGATTTCAGTCATGCTTGGGCAGGGAATGGTTCCAAAAGCCCATCACCGCATATCGGGGATGCTGAGTCCGCACGCCCTGCGCGATTCCTTCGACGGGCTGGATCAACAGCTTTCCCGGCAGGTGCAGCAGATCCCGGACCACCTCGCCTTTATCAACGGATATTGCGCGACGCAGGCTCGGCCGGATCTCAGGATCGATCCGGGTGACGCAGCCCACTGATCTGACTTCGCCACCGGTTCCGGCCCCGGACAGTTGCCTGAGGTTGATTTCGGAGCGGATGCTGTCGGCCGGGGCTTGGCGATCATCGGGGAAAGGTCGGCACCGACAATCGGCGTAACCGGCCCAGTTGCAGCGGCGGCCAGCATCAAGGCGGGCTCGAAGCTGCGCCGGGCCGCGAGGCGCTGCTCCACCGGATCGGCTGCGCGATCGAGAACGAGCAGGGCAGTGTGGTGGGCGGCGGCGCCATACCGACAACACCCCGATCGCCACCGTCCGCTTCCCCGACAGCATGGCCCTGAGCGCAGCGAGGGCCGGAACCATCGCGGCGTTGATCAGGGACGACCTGTCCGATCCGTCGTCGGGCACGACCAACGGCCTGGGAGATACCGTGTCGATCGCCTCCAACGCCGATGCCGCGGGCAAGTCGCAGAAGAGGCGTGTCGAAATCATCGTGCCGAGGCGCTGCTGATGCGGCGGTTCATTGGAAACCGGTATGGGGTGACGATCACCGCCGCGGTCTTGCGGGCTGCCTTGCTGGCTTTCGGACTGCCGCTGTTCGTGCCCTTTTTTTGGCCCCTCTCGGTGCGGATCGCGGCAGTGGCGCTGGTCGCGCTTGCCTGGGGGCTGTGGCGGTATCTCCGCCGCCGCGCCGCCGCGCCGCCCCGCCGCGCCGCCGCCGTGCCGCCCGCAGGGTCGCCGATGCGATCGCCGCCGAACTGGCGGGACTCGATGCCGCCGATGAGGAAGGCAAGCCACTTGGTCGTTGATTGACCGAGGCGCTGGCCAAGTTGCAGGGGGCCTCGGGCGGGCGGTGCGACCATCTCTACAGCCAGACGTTGCAGGCGCAGGGCATGGCTGCCAGCGCGATTGACTTTGCCCATGTATCGCCGATCACTCAATCGGGCTGTGCCGCGCTCGACGCCTATCGCAAGATTCGCCCAACGGGTCGCCATCGCCTGTCGGTGCCGCAGCGCCCGTTCGAGGTGCGCATTCGGGTTCATCGTATCATCGGTCATCGGGGTCTCTGTCGGTCGAGTGTCCTAACTCAAACCTATCCCAAGATCGCCTATGGCCACCCCTCAGCTACACCATCCCGCGGGGCACAACCTGCGGCCCAAATCCGATCTCTGATCTTCTGACGGTGATCGAGGTCCATTTTGGCGGGGCGCGTCTACGCACTCCAGAAGCCGCTCTTGCGTCCATGGCGATCCTTCAGTCCGGTCACATACGCCTGATGGTCGGCGTGCCCGCCATATTCCTCGATCCTGCGGGCAATCTGGGCACAGGTTTGCAGGTGGCGGGCGGCATGGGGGTATCGTTTGGAACGGGCCTTCTCGAGCGAGAAGTCGATCATCGCGCGTAGAAGCAGCGTCGCGGCCAGGGGATGGCGCTGCTCCATCGCCTCCGCCGCCGGGGCCAAAAGCCAATAATGGTCGCCGTTCAGTTCGGCATGGCGATCGAGGACCATGCGGCCAGCCTCATCGATCGCCGGCCATTCGAGGAAGAATGACAGTGCCTGATGGAAATCGGGAAACCGGCGGGCATAGGCCAGGGCTTTCATCTCCGCCTCCACGTCATCGAAATCCGGCAACCGCTTGATGAAGGCTTTCAGATAGCCCCTGTCGAGGTTCGTTTCGAACAGCTGCCACCGTTCACGCTGCGCATCGTCGACCATGCCCGACGCTTCCAGGGCATCGATCCTGACCCTGTGCCAGTCTGGCCAGTAACCGCCCTGACGCATTCTACTCTCGGCGAGCGCCAACGCGGCCAGCGCGTCCTGAGGCCGGCCGGACGTCAGAAGGCGTTTGGCAATGCTGGCCGCGATCGCTGGATTGGCCCGCTCCGCCTCCGAATGGAGAGCCGCATAGCCGTCGACATCGTTCAGGGCGTCGGCAATGTCAGACAGCGCGCTCTGGACGAGCCGCGTCCGGCGTCGCGCGGCATATTCATCCCCGAAGATCGGTCCATGGCTGCTGATGGCGATGATCTTGCGACCGTCTTGCTCGGAAGGAACCGGAGGGCTTGCCGCAAGCTGTTCGAACTTCGCCTTCAGCATGGTCAGGCCATCCGTCCCGAGCGCCGTCGCCATCAAGGGAATCAGGTCATCGAACTGATCATGATCATTGGCGCACAGCGCGTCATGGATGCGGTCGGCCAGGCGCGCCGGGTCGAGCCTGGCCCGCTTGGCGACGTCCCCGATATCCTCCAGCGCCTGCTCGAAGACGCTACCGATCGCCCCATTGCTGTCGTCGCATCGTCCGTAGATGGAGGGGGCCATGTCGAGCAGCCGCCACAGCAGCTCCAACGCTTCTCCCGGATGAGTCGGCACGACATGGGTCATGATAGCCGATCGCTGCATTTCGAGATCCTGCGCCATCGGCCCGACCTTGTTCCAGTCCAGGAAGGATTTCGACCGGGCTATCGTCGCGAGGCGCTTGCGGATCTGCGCGGCGACATCGCTGCCCCCAGCCTGGCTTGCCAGTTCCAGCCGCAAGCGCCGTTTCATGACGGCATCACCCTGCGCCAATTCCAGGAGCAACTCCGCAAGCCTGACAGCCCCCAGTGAGGAAAGGTTGGTGGCGTTTAGCGTCTTCGATGAAACCATGCTCCGATGTTGCGAAGGCCCGCGGCCGGGTCAACCATGAATGCAGGGCGCCGTTTGCGTTCGTGCCACGGTGTCGGCGCGGGGCGTCATCAATATCATCCTGAAGGACGATGCGCAGGGTGGGGATGGATACATCACCGCCGGGCGCAACTACAGCGTTGGCGGCGACACGCTCGCAGGCACCCTGCATCTGGCGGCTAACCTGGGAGAGAGCGGCTTCCTGAACGTGACAGGCTTTCACCGTTTCCATGACTTCACCCGGGTGGGTGGACTGGATCGCCGAGTCACTGACATCAAGGGCACCCTGCTGACCGCGACGTCCAGTCCATCCCTGAACGCGACGCAGCGACAGCTATATCCGCTGATGGCCGGCTTTGCCTATGTGAACTGGATCAACGGCGATGCCCAGTCTTCGCTGACCAACCTGCAGTACAACACCGCCTATAATTTCGGTGACGTCGAGGTTTATAGTTTCGGTACCTATTCCAAGCGGATCGCCAGTGCGTACCAAAATGCTCGCGTCCCGACGCGGGTGGCGCGTACGGTTGCTGGGGGCACGACCTATTTCGATCCGGATGGAGACAATCCACCCAACGGATTCAGCCCGCGCCAGAAAATTCGCGAGGATGACATGGCCTTTACCGGCGGTGTGCGCGGTGATGCCGGTGGTTTTCATTACGATCTGTCGACGGAGTTCACGGTCAATGCCGACCTTCGGCGCGGAATATCGCCGCAACGTTTATGATATCGGATCGGGCGACGCGAGATCGATCTATAAGAGCCCAACCGATAATTAATCACGCGCTATGTCATTGGCTTACCTTCCGCTGCCGATGGAAGGCCACTGTGGGATTAAGGCACGCGACCCATGCCGTTAATATTGCATGGTAGACCGGGCTACCACGCACAGTAATAATATTTGCTCGACGCGAACGACCTTGCACATGTTCATATGATATCAGTGAGCCGTAATTCCCGTTTGGGCTCTAAGCGTCGCCTGTGCTGCGACGACGTGTGGTGAGCCACGTTTCTGCAATGCGCCATGCCCGCTCATCGTCCACATCTATCCATCCAAGATCGCTGCAATCGCTGATGCCAGCAGCTTGGTCGGATGCCAGGCGCCGCATTCCTTCGGTCAGAGAGGACTTTTCCAATCCGCGGAGTGCGTCGAACAGACCCTTGCCAACAGCGAAGACACCCGTATCAAAGCAATCATATACCGCGAGTCCCTTGCCAATGCTGATCAAGCGGTCGCCATCCGTCTGAGCGCACGTCACATCGTCAAGATCGATCCAGTCGTGATCGATCCGACGGTCGATTCCGAGCGATGCGCCGCCCCCCGTATCGGCATGGGCCATTCGCCGATAGAATTCCGGTTCGACGAGATGGTCGCACATCGCAAGGACCGCCTCCTCACCGTACAACAGTGGTTCCGCTGCGAGCAACGACGAGCCGTTGGGATGGCGATGATCCTTTACCCGTACGGTTTCGACTTTGATCGGCCAGTCTTCCGCCGCGACATAGGCCTCGATCGTCTCTGCCTCATAGCCGACGACCACGACCGTCCGGGCCAGCCCCGCCTGCGCCATGCCGGACACGGCATGGGCAAGCAGTGTCCGCCCGCCCACGCGGCAGAGCGGTTTGAGCGGGGCGACAGTGCGAAGGCGTGAGCCTTCGCCTGCCGCGAGAACGATACCGGTTTCGATCATTCCGCCGCTACGGCAATGAACTCGTCGACTGCCTGCGCCGCAAGGTCATCGGTCATCTGAATACGCGGATGCTTGCAGAAATACGCCGAGGCCGCGTCGATTGGCCCCGCCAAACCGCGATCCTTTGCCAGCTTGGCGCACCGGATCATATCGATGGCGACGCCCGCACTGTTCGGGCTGTCCTCGACGGACAGGCGCAACTCGAGGTTCATCGGCACACCGCCGAACATCGTCCCTTCCATCCGCAGGAAGCAGATCTTGTTGTCATTTTGCCAAGGCACATAGTCGGACGGGCCGATATGAACATTGTCGTCGTGCAGTCGCTCCGCAGCAACCGACTGCACCGCCTCGGTCTTCGAGATTTTCTTCGAGGCGAGGCGGCGATGATTGGACATGTTGAGGAAGTCGGTGTTGCCGCCGGTGTTGAGCTGGTAGGTCCGCTCCAGCTTGACGCCCCGCTTCGCGAACAGATCGGTGAGCACGCGGTGAACGATGGTGGCGCCGAGCTGCGCCTTGATGTCGTCGCCGATGATCGGCACGCCAGCCTTGATGAAGCGTTCCGCCCACACGGGGTCACTGGCAATGAACACGGGAATGTTGTTCACAAACGCCACGCCCGCCTCGAGCGCGCATTCGGCGTAGAACTCACTGGCGGCCTGCGAACCCACCGGCAGATAGTTCATCAGCACATCGGTCTTGGTCTCGCGCAGGGCGGCGACGACCTCCGCTTTGGAGGCCTCCTTCTCATGCGCGAGCAGGAATGTCCGATGATCGTCATAATCCGACATATGTTCGGCGACGCCGTCAAGAACATTCCCCATCCTTACCTTGGTACCCGTGGGAGGCACGGTTTCGCAAAAGACGGTGGTGCAATTGGGCTTGGCGAAGATTGCCTCTGCTACGTCCTTGCCGACTTTTCGTTGGTCAATATCCCAAGCAGCCACGACATGGATATCGGTCGGCTTATAGCCGCCCAAGTCCCAATGCATGAGCCCGACCGTTTCGTTTGCACCCTCGCGATAATAGGAAAGCCCCTGCACGAGAGAGCTGGCGCAGTTGCCTACCCCGACAATGGCAATATTAATGGCCGGCATTACCTGTTGCTTCCTTCTATATTTGGGAAATGATTTTCCGGCACTGTAAGGCGATTTTCGACGGTGCGATGCTGGAAAAGTCCAATGATGAGGATGATGTTCAGCGGGATGATTTCAAACCACCAGAACAGGCGTGGATTGCCGAAAAGACAGGCAAGGAAAATGGCATAGACTCGCACATTGGCGGACAACAGGCTCATCAGCCGCATGGGCCTAAGGGCCAGGGTGGCATATCTTGCCGCAAGCTCAGCGGGAGCTTGGTGCTGCGCCAGCGCGTGGTCGAACCGCGCGGCAACGCGATCCAATAATCCCCAGCAATGATCATAGAGTTGAACCAGCGGATTGCGGCTGGGTGCAGGACCGGCGATCTTCGCCACCGCATCCCGGCGCCGGTGAAAGCGGGCTCGCTCGCTTTCATACATGTTGGATTGGACCATATGTGCGATGCCTGCAGCCACCGCCAGTATCCAATCTTGCAAAGTGCCGATGGAGAAGGCCAGCGAAACATAGATCAGGACGAAAACGCCATGGTCGCACAGCCCATCCAGCGCGCGTCCCAACGGGCTGGCTGTGCCTGTGGCCCGCGCGATCATCCCATCCAGGCCGTCTGCGACAAGCCAGCAGACGGACAGCAGCAGGCCGACAACGGCAAAAGGCCACATTTCCCAGTGGCTGTAGGCCAACGCCGCCGATGTGCCCAAAGCCAGCCCGGCCAGCGAAACGGCATTGGCCGAGATTCCACGCGCGATGAACCAGGGCACAAGAAAGCGTGCCGCTGGATGAATAATCCAGAGATTTGTCGGATCTTCTATCCGACGGTCCCGTGACGTGTCGGGGATGGTAAATGTCATTAAATCGCAATGTATGAGCTTAGCTGTCTGACTTGCAAGCGATTTGCAACGAGCCTGCCACGCATTCGATCAGGTCGGTCGTTGGGGCAGGCTCGGGTTGGTGGTCAGCGCTGCGGTACCAGGGCGGGCCATGATGGACGGCGCCGTCATGCCGTTCCCAAGCCAGTTTGCCGGGCTTGATCTGACGTGGTTCGACAAATCGTCAATGCTGCGGCTGAAGCGTAAGCGCTGTTGCGCGGTCACCTTGCTGATGGCGGCATAACCGGGGACGGATTGGCCTTTCTGGATAGCAGCAAGGCCTACAGCCATGACGATGTCATGTGACGATACTGGCACGAGGCCGGTTCG
>NZ_MQUI01000069.1:0-13285 GCF_001970915.1 Sphingomonas sp. Sph1(2015) | reverse complement strand
CGCGTCGACCCACAGGCCTGGCTGACCGACACTCTCAAGCGCCTTGCGGGCGGCCACCGCATCAATGCACTCGGCGACCTCATGCCATGGGCATACGCCGCCCGCGTGGTGCGTTAACAGCGCTTACCTTGATTTGATGCCGCTCGCCAGTAATACCGCGTCAGGGAGTGTTATAGGCCAAAGGCAGCTCAACAAGTCAGCGGTGCCTCCGCCAGCGCCTGGCTAAATTTGCACTTGAACGAATGGCGGATGATGGGAAGCATTCGGAGCGCTATCAACGTCTGGTTATGGGTCTGTGCGACAGAAGGGAAGGGCGGCCGCTTAGGCCCAGATCTGGACGTTCTACTTCCACCAAGACTTGGGCACGCTCGTAATGCCATCTAGGCGGTACGGTTTTAAGGCTCTGATTTACCCTTTACTGTAAGAAGTTGACCATGCGTCGATACGTCTCGTCGTCCGCCCCGGGAGCCCCCTTTGACAGCCTGGCGATCGATTTAGTTAGGCGATAGCGGACCTGCCGGATCGGAGATTGGCCGATCCGGTTCTTGGTGTGGCTCATATGCGATCACCCACTGCGGATAACCTTCTGGCGACATGGTGATGTCGGCATGCCCTACCGGGTCGTTGCCGGTTTCTATCCACCCCGCCCCGTGGCAATAATTGCAGATTGCCCGCTTGCACCGGAAGCTGACAAGATCGATCTCTGTGTTCCATTGCCCATACCCTCGGCAAATCGGGCATTTCGCATCCAGGGTCCCATTTCGCGGCTGAAGCGGGATGATATCGAAAGCGTGGGGGCTGTTTGGTCCGTCGCAATAGACGACATTGCTGGCATGGGCGATCGGTCTTCTCCTACACCCCGGCCGAACGAATTACCCGACTTGCGGTTGCCGCCGTCGTGACGGCGTGCATCGCGTTAGGCAGTAGCAGCGTTGTCGTCGTCAGGCTTCACCTCCCCACTATCTTTGCGGATGAAACTGATCTTGCCCTGCGTCTCCAAGATAGCCCAGGCGACCTGACTCATGTGGGCGATGCCCGCTAGGCGCATCTCGGCTTCGACCTCTGTGCGCGTGATACGGTCGCGGCGAAGATTCGCCTCGATCAGTTCGCCATCCCGAATGATGACCTGCGGCCGACCGTCCAAGAGCGTTTCCAGCCTGGGCGAGAGATAGGTCGCCCAGCTCATTACCAAGGCCCAGAAGGCGAACGTGGCGATCGCCAGGATCGATCCGGTGAGGCTGAAGTCGTTGTGCGTGACGCCTTGCTGGACCAGGTCGCCCATCACCACGATGACCACCAATTCGAATGGCGTCAGCTGGCCGATCTCGCGTTTCCCCAGCAACCGCAGCAACAGGTAAAGCGCCGCGAATGTGACGGAAGCCCGTAGGACGATGTCCATTATGGCAGGACCGGGATGGTGACATGGGCGTTGGTCAGGGGGGTGTCGTCATCCAGAAGCGTGACGTTTCCTGAAACACGCCCGATCAATGGTGGATTTGTCTGGCCGTCTATTTTGACCTCCAACGTCTCCCCCGCTTTCAGTGGGCCGTATTCAAAGCGATACTGTCCGTCCTTGAAGCTTTCGTTGGCGGGGGCTGGGACCTGGCTGTTGATGGTCAGATCGCGCCATAGGGATGCGTCCACCCCGATTACTGGCTTGGTAATGGCTTGTCGGGCGGTGACCCGGATGTGGGTCTCGAAAAATAAGCCGCTGCGTAGCGGACGGGCAATCTTCAGCTCCAATGATGCGGCGGGAGCAGAGACAGACGTCACGGGCGCAGGTGCACCGCCGAGCAGTCCACTCGCCGCGACGGCCATAGCCGTGCCTAGCACGATGAATGCGAGCAGACTGGCGTGCGCGCGGAGCCCTCGCACGGGTACGACATGGCGCTCCGCGATGCCGTCAGGCAGGTCGGTGTTACCCAGCTGCGTCATCGAGCCATCCTGTCTCGCAGACCTGTAGGCACAACGTCATATTATTCGGTCCTCGGGTCCATCCAATCATGAGTCATAAGGCCCTCATGGGTGAGTTAATGCAATAAACTCAGGTCAATAAGGCGCGGCTGGGATGATCCCACGTCCTTGCCATCTTGCTGAAGCCGAGGCGACGATAGCTCCATTGTAAGACGGATGACCGGCGTCGCGCCGTCACCGGTCGCACGCTGCGGCGCTGCAAGCGCACGGCTAGCCCATCGCACCGCTAAATCGATCGCCGCGTCACTCATGCGTTCAGCGATTAGGCCAATGGCAATCCCGGCCAGGACATCACCAGCATAATGCGTTCCGCGCGGCACCTGTACAACGGATATTGATAGTGCTGCACCACGGGCAGCGACCGCATGACCGGGATACGCTCGCGCGATCGCCTCGCCGACTGCGACCGCGCCGGCGCTGTGGCCGGATGGAAACGAATTCTCTTCGTGACGGTCGCTATCACCTTCCCGAATCCGTGGATCATCGCCGTCTTTCGGACGCCTGCGGTTGATCACGGCTTTGATCCCGCTCTTGGCCCAGGTGGCAAGCGTGTGAGCCGCCAACATTCTAAAGCCCGTGCTGGTAAGGTGAAGATCCCGTCGAGCGATGCCATCTGCGACCGTGGCGGCGCATATCATCCGCATTTGTGGCTGATCACCGATCTCGCTGGCGGCGCCAACCAGCCGCACTGGCCAGCTATCGCGCTTGTCGTTCACTTCTGAGGTGATTTTATGGTCGGCCTGTTCGACAGCGGTAGGTTTGCGTGCCCCATTCATAGCCGTTCAACAGATGGATCAATCCGTTGGCTCCGTCAGGCTATGTAAGAATGCACTGTTTTATTGAATGCCTTTTGCCTTAGGCGGTATAGCGCCGATGATTCTGTAAAATGTATCTATCCCCCTGCCGATGATCGCATCGGCCCGCCCCAGACTTTTCGGCCCGGGCTTTCTCATTCCATGACCCTTTTCGAGACAGCTGGTAGGACAGGGGGCGAGGCAGCGGCCTATTAGCTCCTCGGTCGCGAACAGGAATGAGTGGCAGAAGGCGGGAAGTCAAATAGAGATCGCGAATGACCGGAAGTGGGTCGTCGTCGCCTTGGAATTGTAATCTACGGATTATTCGTCATGTCCGTCCAGTAGATTGCGCAGCTTTTCAGCATCTTTCGGCGTGGCCGGATTATAGATGATCATTCCCAACTCGGGCCGGCCTTCCACAGCGAACGATGAATAATCCATCGCGAGCAGTCCCGCATTGGGGTGACGGATTCGCTTCACCCCTTCGCCATGAGCGATCACGTCGTTGTCCTGCCACAGTGCATTGAACTCGGGGCTGACAGCGCTGAGGTCCGCTACGAGCTTCGTGACCTCGGCGCTGGTGCTTGCATTTACCCGCGCTATGTCCGCGCGAAAGGCGCCCACGACGAAGCGGGCGATGCTTTCCCAATCTTCGTTCCGGCTGCGGACATGGTTGCTGCCGAACATCAGGCGGAGGATGTTACGATCTTCGCGCGGCAGCTTGGAATAGTCGGTCAGGAGCACCGTTGCCGCGCGGTTCCAGCCAACGACATCCCACATCGCCGTCTTGATGATCGCCGGGCTCAGCACCATCCCGTCAAGCACGCGTTGCAGCCGGGGGGTGATGCCGTCGACCGACTGATAGCGGGCCTCGGGAAGGCGACCCAAGCCTAGCATGTACAGATGCTCGCGTTCCGGCTCGGTCAGCATCAGGCCCTTGGCGATTCGTTCGAGAACGTCTGCCGACGGCGCACCGCCGCGCCCTTGCTCCAGCCAGGTGTACCATGTCGGACTGATATTGGCCCGGCTCGCCACTTCCTCACGACGCAACCCAGGTGTGCGTCGGCGACCACCGCCAAACCCGAATGCCGCTGGATCGAGACGGGTGCGGCGATCACGCAGATAGGTGCCGAGCTGGTTGGGCGCTTCGCTGGCCATCACCGATCCTGTTGCAGCTTATACCACGATAAGCTCACTACTTTAACAGGGGGCCGCGAACAGCGATACACCGCTCCGATAATAAGGAGATAGCTCATGCGGGTGTTCCTGACCGGCGCGACCGGCTTCATCGGTTCGCATATCATTCCCGAACTACTCAGCCGCGGCCATCAGGTGCTTGGTCTCACGCGATCCGACGCAGGCGCGCGTCAACTTGAAGCGGCCGGCGTCGACGTCCATCGCGGTGATCTCGACAGGCCCGAGACGCTCGCGCGTGGCGTAGCGGCAGCCGATGCGGTGATCCACTGCGCGTTCGATCATGATTTCGCGAACTTCGTCGAGAACACCAAGAAGGACGAGCGCAACATCGCGGCCATGGGAGAGGCGCTGGAGGGAACGGGAAAGCCGATCCTGATCACCTCGGGGGTCGGCATCGGCACGCCGCTGAATGGCGGGGCGGCGACGGAAGACGTGCTCAACCCACGCCACGCCAACCCGCGCATTGCGACGGAACTCGCAGGCGCGGCACTGACGGCGCGACGCATCGACGTGCGCACCATCCGGCTGCCCCAAGTGCACGACACCACCATGGCCGGACTGATCACGCCGCTGATCGCCGAAGCGCGCCGGGCGGGAGCGGTGGCATATGCCGGTGAGGGGCAGGCGCGCTGGTCTGCTGCGCACGTCAGCGACGTGGCGAAGCTCTATGTCCTGGCGCTGGAAAAAGGCGAGCCGGGTGCCCGTTACCATGCCTCAACGGAGGAGGGCGTCACCGCGCGCGCCATCGCCGAGGCGATCGGAAAGGGCAGCGGGCTACCGGTGCGCTCGGTCGCGGCGGGTGAAGCCGAGCAGTATTTCGGGTGGATGACCCCCTTCGCAAGCCTAGACATGACGGCGTCGAATGCCTGGACACGGGCGAGGCTCGGGTGGGAGCCGACTGGCCCCGATCTCATCACCGACCTTGCCGCGATGGACTATTCAGCGATCAACGCGGCATGATTTGTCTTCTGTTGCTCACTGGCTGATTGGATCGTCGTCGAGCCGGCGAGCTGTATCAGGAAACCCGGCAGCGGATTTGATGGTTACCCTTAAACCATATGCGAGATGTCCATGCGCCTGATCGCCATCGAAGAACATGTCCTGCCACGCACGGTTCGTGACGCCTGGGCGTCAGCGCCGCCCCCACATGACCCTGTATCTGCCATCGCTGACGGGGGCGTGACGGGTGAGCGTCTGGCAGACCTCGGTGAGGGGCGCCTGGCGCTGATGGACGAGCAGGGTGTCGACGTCCAAGTACTGTCCCTTACCACGCCGGGTCTACATAATCTCGGGCCTGGACCGGCGGTCGAGTGCGCTTGGCGCGTCAATGATCTGATTGCCGATGCGTGCGCGCGTCATCCCACGCGCTTCCAGGGTTTCGCAGCTCTACCGACATCCGATCCAGATGCCGCCGCCCGCGAGTTGGAGCGCGCCGTGAAAGAGCTAGGGCTGAAGGGCGCGCTGCTGTGCGGCCGCACACGCGATCGTCACCTTGACCATATCACTCTGCGGCCAATGCTGGCGACGGCTGCAGAACTAGGCGTTCCTCTATTCATCCATCCCCAAACGCCGGCACCGGAGATGCGCGCGTCCAATTACTCCGGGATCAGCGAGAGGGCGGATCTCGCCCTCGCCGCCTTTGGTCTTGGCTGGCACTATGAGGCAGGCCTGGAATGGGTAAGACTGGCTGCGGCGGGTGTCTTCGACGAGCTGCCGACGTTGCAGATCATCCTTGGTCATTGGGGCGAGGTGGTGCTGTTCTACCTTGAGCGAACCTCAGCTGTGATGGGCCGGGCTCTTGAGCTTGAGCGATCGCTGTATGAATACGCGCGCAGCAACCTTTACGTCACCGGCAGCGGCATGTGGAGCGAAGCCTACATGCGGCAGTGCCTGGAGATCGTTGGCCCGGATCGTCTACTGTTCTCGACCGACTTCCCATACCAGTATCGACCGGGCGGCGAGCCACGTCGCTTCCTCGAAACCATCGACTTGGACGACACAGCGCGCCGTGGTTTCGCCTTCGCAAATTGGGAGCGTCTGACAGGGCTAAAGTAGCCTAGGCTCGACCCTATGAGCG
Source organism: Sphingomonas sp. Sph1(2015) (assembly GCF_001970915.1). NCBI lineage: Bacteria > Pseudomonadati > Pseudomonadota > Alphaproteobacteria > Sphingomonadales > Sphingomonadaceae > Sphingomonas > Sphingomonas sp. Sph1(2015). The sequence continues at coordinate 7,243 of NZ_MQUI01000069.1, read as the reverse complement.
CCAATCGTAAGATCGCGGTCCCCGATTACTCGATTAATGAACGGCCGCTTTAGGAAAGTAACGCGCTCGCTCCGAATGTCCATAAGTGGGTCGTTCGGTCACCCAGACCGATCGTTTGATTTAAGCCGACAGCAGTTTCGCGATCCATCGGCTGCGATCGAACTGGCCGCAGATGATGACTATCGCGGCGGTAAGCGGCACGGCGATCAGGGCACCGGCAATGCCCCAGACCCAGCTCCAGAATGTCATCGCAATGATGATCGCCAGTGGTGACAGCGACAGTTGCTTACCCTGGAGGAGCGGATAGACCACGTTGCTGATCGTCATCTGCAGGATGACGAAGCCGACGAAGACCAGGGCTGGCATCTGCCACCCACCGAACTGCACGAAGGCGAACAGCACAGGCGGCACGATGCCGACGATATTGCCGATCACCGGCACGAAGTTGAGTAGGAAATTGAGAATACCCCAAACCAGGGCGAGTTCCAGCCCGGTCATCCACGACCATAGGGCGGAGGCGACGCCGGTCAGGATGCTGGTGGCAAGGGTCGTGCCGAGATAACGGCGGACCTGACCTGAAATCTCCTCGCTCACTTCGAGCATATCGCGCCGTGCGCCGCCTTCGCACATCTCGTACAGTCGACGACGCAGCCGAGGTACCTCGGGCAGGCCGAGCATCACGACGATGCCGATGAACCCGACATAGGTCACAAAGGCATAGGCGCCGCTTGCCAGCATCTGTAGCGCCCCTGTGATGCGCTGACGATTGATCGTACCTGCGATCGGCACACCCCGATCGGCGGCCCAGGCCGCGAGCCGCGTGTAGACTTTTTCGAGCCCTGCCCACTGCGCCGACATTGCCCCGATCACCTGCCCGATCGACAGATAGACTGCCGCAGCGAAGGCGACGAGGACGGCGATCAGCGAAAGGAGCGTCAGCGTGTAGGCGATCCACGACGGCATATAGCGCGCAAGCCAGCGCTTGAGCGGCCACAAGGCGGCGACGATGATCGCGGCGAAGGCGATTGGCATGATGACGGCGAAGCCCGCCCGCAGCGCTCCGATCAGCAGAATCGCGGCGATGATCGTCAGCATCCGATTTCGGTAGCGGTCCTGCACCGGTTCCTGGGTCATTCGCGTCGTTCCTCGATGCTGATACCGGAGGCGGCCATCGCCTCGGCGTTGAGCCGCGCGCCGAGTAGCAGCGCCCATGCGGAGACCATCAGCCACACCACGGCGGCAAGCGAACCGTAAGTGTCGTCGAACCGCGCAACATGCGCGACATAGGTACGGAACAGGGTCGTCGCGACGAGCCACATCGTCACGCCGGCGATCGTGCCCGGCAAGACGTGGCGCCACGGGATCCTCTGCTCCGCTGCAGGGGCATAACGATAGATCAGGATCAGCCCTGCGCCGGCACCCAGCGTCAGCGCGCCGAAGAGCGTGACCGTGGAGGCGAGACGCGCACCCGGAAGGCCATCGGGCACATAGTTTTGAAGGAACGCCAGCACGGACAACGACACCAAGGCGGTCAACACGAGCGCTGCGCAGCAGAGCACCAGCGCAGTCGACACGAGCTGCCGACGCAGGCCTTGGCGCTCCCTTTCGATTCGATAAGCGAGGTTGATGCCGTGAAGCAGCGACCGTCCGGCGCGTCGCGCACTGAACAAAGCGATGCCGATCGAGAGGAGGAACGCCGCGACCGACGCCCGGTCGGGCGCCAGCGCGTTGTGCAGGCCCCTGGACACGATCGGTCGCGCATCCACCGGCATAACCGCGGTCAATTTCGACAGATTGCGCGCCACCGTCTCGGCGGGGACGAAGAAGCCGTAAGCGCCAGCGATCAGGCCGATCAGCGGGATCAGCGCGAGGAAAGCAGCGAAGGCGATCGAACTGGCCGCGATGCCGAAGTCGTCGCGCATGCCGCTGCGCACCGTCCGCCACGACAGAACCGTCCAGCGCAGCACATTCGAGGAGTCCGCCCGCTGACGGCTGCTGATCGCTCCGTTCACCCCCACGTCATGCCCCCGTGCCTCAATCGATCTGGATGCCCGTGTCCGGGTGACGGACCCATAACGATCGTCTTCGATTTAGGTCCTATCGATTGCAAAAAGGACGGAACGGCCCGGTGATCTCCAAAGCTCGCATCAGCTGGCTCGTACGACGTGTCTCTCGAAAGATCTGGTTCCGGGCCGCGCTCATCAGCGCCGCTAGCGTCGTCGTAGCCGCCTTTGCCGGGATCGTCGCGCGTGCGGTGCCGTATCACTTCACCGGCGACATCGGGCAGGATGCGGTCGGCACAGTGCTGGAGATCATCGCCTCGTCGATGCTGGCCGTCACCACCTTCTCGCTGACGGCGATGGTCAGCGCCTATTCGTCGGCCACCCAATTGGCGACCCCACGTGCGACCCAGTTGCTGATCTCCGATCGCATGTCGCAAAATGCGCTCTCGACGTTCCTTGGCGCGTTCATCTTCGCGATCGTCGGCATCATCGGGCTGCAGACAAGGCTTTATGGTGGGCAGGGGCGGGTCTTGTGGCTTATCGCCACCGTACTCCTCGTGGCGCTGGTAGTCGTGACCTTGTTACGCTGGATCGCCCATCTCGCGGCCTTCGGCCGGATGTCGGACGTGATCGACCGGGTGGAGGACGCGGCGCGCTCGGCGATGATGGCTTTTGCCAAAAATCCCCATGGCGGGGGAAGACCGGCGATACCGATCCCGATCGACGCACGACCGGTCCTGTCCGACAAGATCGGCTAAGTGACGCATATCGACTTTGACCGCCTTGCAGCGCTGGCACGGCGCTCCGGCATGGTTATTCATGTAGCGGCCATTCCAGGCACATTGGTGCATACGGGACGGCCGCTCCTTCATGTGGTCGGGCGCGATGAGGACGAACAGGATTGCGAATTGGCGCAGGCCTTCATGATCGAGCGGCACCGCGATTTCGATCATGATCCCCGGCTTGGCCTCATCGCATTGGGAGAGATCGCAGGGCGGGCGCTTGCCCCCGCCACCAACGATCCCGGTACTGCAATAGAGGTTCTCAATGCGATCTTTCGCACCCTGAACGAATTGCCTGCGAAAGAGGTGGCCTTGGACGGTGATCTGCCGCCAGTATATGTACAGCGCCCGTCGGTAGAAGACCTGGTTCGAGCTGGCTTCGCGCCGATCATCCGAGAGGGCTCGGGTGAGGAGGAGGTCGCGATACGTACCTTCAAGGTGCTGGCCGCCCTGGGCGAGGCGTTTCCCGACGCGCGAGAGGTCACGCAAACATTGGCTGGCGAACTTGAACAGAATGTCGAGCGGGACATGCGCGATAAGGCCGCCATCGCCAGGACGTTGGCCGCGTTAGAAAATTGAGCACTGAGGGAGCAGTCACGGAAAAGGGGATCAGCACGCGCCAATGTGAACGAACGGCAGAAACCTGGACACGATCGGCACGTGTCTAATGGCTGGTCTTGGGTCACCCTGCTGCCCGACCGGTTGAGATGAGCGGCGTTTTTGTTTGGCGTCGACGGGCGTCAGCACAAAGGCGAATGGCGTCGCAGATGACCATACTCGGATCCACCCCGTTGCGTGCCGATGAGCGCTTCGGTATCCCGTCAGCGGTGACAATGAACCAACCTGACGCTCGGCAGGAGCTTGTCAAAGCCCTGGTCGCCACAGGGCGTGAGGACCGTGCCGCCTTTCGCCAACTTTATGCCCTCACGTCCGCGAAGCTTTTCGGCATCTGTCTTCGTATATGTCGCGAGCGGCAAGCGGCGGAGGACGTTCTGCAAGAGGTCTACGCTATCATCTGGCGGCGGGCCGGTGCCTATGAGCCGGGGCAGACCAGTCCATTCGCCTGGCTGGCCACAATAGCCCGCAACCGCGCCATCGATTATCACCGCGCACTGGGTCGGCGCCCGACCGCGCCGCTGGATAATGTCGCCGAACCCGCCGCTTTGGAGCGCCTGGCACTAGAAAGTATGCTGCTGGACGAGGAGGAGCGCAAACTTCATGGCTGCATGGATCGCCTCAGCGAAACGCAGCGCGACGCCATCCGGACGGCCTTTTTCGAAGGCATTACCTATGCCGGGCTCGCCGATGTCCGCGGGGTTCCGACGAGCACCATGAAGAGCCGGATCCGGCGCGGCCTCGAACGGCTCAAGGAGTGTCTCGACGATGACCTCTGACGAGACCGATCTGACTGCCGCCGAACTGGCGCTTGGGGTCCTCGATAGCCACGAGCGCACTGTTGCGATGCGCCGGATACTGGACGATCCCGCCTTTGCGCGGGACGTCGCACGGTGGCGGCGGCATCTGGCTGCCTTGTATCTCGAGGTCGAGCCGATCGCGCCAAGCGCCGATCTGGAACGCAGGATCCTGGCGGTGGGCGACAACGACAATCACCGTACGGCACCCTGGCGAGCGATTGCGGGTATTTCCAGCTTGGCGGCTGCGATCCTGCTGACGGTCGTAGTAACCCGTCCCGACACGCCAGCGGTTGTACCGCAGGTCGCCAAACCCGCTCCCTTGCTCTTTGCGGTCCTCACACCCGAGCGTGCCGCGCCGATCACGGTATTTTTTGATCCAGCGACTCGCACGTTGAAGCTGCGCGACGCGCCCTCCGTGAAGAGCGGGCAGGATGCACAGCTATGGGCGATCGGGGGCGATGGGGTTCCCCACGCAGCAGGTCTGCTCCGTCATGAAGGCGGGGTCCCCCTGAAGATCGCTCCGCAGGTCGCGGTCATTCCCGGGACTACATTGGCGATATCCATCGAGCCGCTAGGGGGATCGCCCAAGTCGACACCGACGGGGCCGGTGGTGGCTGCGGGTAAGCTTGCCGAAATTTAAGGGGTCGCGTTGCGAAGCTGCGTCCAACGGGCTGTTGGCGACGTAATCCGAAAGCCGCGCTTCATGCGGCTGGAGAGATGTGATGACCCTGATGATCCGTGGTGTGATGATGGCTGTCGCGCTCACTGTCGGCGCTGCCGCCGGTGCTGCCCCGCGCAACCCGATGATCGGCGGTGCGGCTATGTACCCCACCAAGACGATCGTGGAGAACGCCTCGCAGTCGAAGGACCATACGACCTTGGTCGCCGCGGTAAAGGCGGCCGGCCTCGTCGACACGCTTTCTGGCCCAGGCCCGTTCACCGTGTTCGCGCCGACCAATGCAGCGTTTGCAAAACTGCCCGCTGGCACCGTCGACACATTGGTGCAGCCTGAGAACAAGGATAAGTTGACGTCGATCCTCACCTATCACGTCCTACCCGGCCGGATCACCGCCCGGGACATTGCCGCCAAGGCAAAGGCCAATGGCGGGACGGCGACCTACACCACCGTTCAGGGCGAGCCGATCATGTTCAAGAAGGCGATGGGCGGCTGGGCCATCATGGACAGCAAGGGCGATACCGGCCGCATCACCACCGCCGATGTCATGCAGTCGAATGGCGTCGTGCATGTTATCGACACGGTGATGATGCCATAAACGGCGGCGGATCATGACATGGGATGGGGCGGCAGGTAGTCGCTCCATCCACGCGACGGAGGGGTAATCTGTCACGTTGACTTGGAGGCGCGAATAAGCCCTCATTGCTTATGCGCTTAAATGACGGCGCGGGTTAATGCGCTGGTCGACTTTGCGCGCCTGCGCCAACATTTTGCCGCAGGCCACTGACACCCCGGTAGGAGACGATAAGTGCTGTTTCACACGATGATTGGTTCGAACGACATTGAACGGTCGAAGCGCTTTTACGACACTGTGCTGGGAACGCTCGGCATTGGGGAGCCGATGCGGAACGTGGCCGATAGCGGCCACACGCGCTTGATCTATCGGGGTGAGAGCGGAACCGCCTTCATCGTCACGCAGCCGATCAATGATGAACCGGCGACCGTTTCGAACGGTGCCACGGTCGCCTTCCAGTGCGACTCGCCCGAGCAGGTCAAGAAATTCCACGACGTCGCCGTGGCAGCCGGGGGTACGTCGATCGAAGCGCCACCCGGTCCTCGTCATACGGCATCCATGGGAACGATCGAACTGGCCTATGTCCGCGATCCGGACGGCAACAAGCTTTGCGGCATTCATTTTCCAGGGTGACCCGATAGGGCATTGGGCTTGCCACGAATGGCGGCGGCAAGCCCATGTCCCAGCAGATATTCCTTTCCCCTAGGCAAGGAAATCACGATGACACATGGAAACATGCCCGATGTTTTCTAAGCGATATTCGAATTCGCAGCGCGTGGGATTTGCTCGGCTGGTCGACGACCATATTCACATTGAGTCGAGCATATCGGCCCTGCTGGACGATTTGAAGGATGAGGTCGCATCCCCCCACGACATCTCAATACAGCTCGATGCTCTGGCCGTCGTCATACGCAAGCATCTGCGTGAAGAGTCTGATGTCATTCAGAATACACGCCTTGAAATATTACCCGATACATGGCGAGAGACTTGGATCGAGGGTGAGGCCGCTCTTCTGCAGCTGAAGGTCGATTGGAGTGGTTTCGTGGATCACTGGACCGAAAGCCGTATCGCCAACGATGTGCCGGGGTTTTCTGATGCTGCGAATTCGATCCTTGCCCGATTAAGCGATCGCGTCAAAACAGAAACAGACTGCTTTTACAAAACTGCACTGTCGACGGGCAGTATCGAATACTGATTCCTAGGTCTTTGAATCCGATGTCGATTTGTCGATCATTGACTTCATAATTCTTGCTTCGCTCGTGGCTGCCGTCGGACTGGCAACGGTCCACCACCACACCGTCGATAACGGGATCGTAGCGCTATCACGTTCGCTGATCGCTACCGTTAATAATGACGTGCTTCCCAAGGCTCTATAACTCATAACGGGGCTGAAGTTGGTGTGATCCTCCCCTTGGTGACGTTGCGCGACCTGCTTGGTAACATCGGCAGTTATCAGGCGATGATTAACAAGCGTTCGCTTTCGGGGGACTGCCGCATTCTTCCGAATGACCGGTTATGGGTCGTCGTGACGGAAGGGCAGGGCGGCCGCCATCGACCAGATCCGGTCATTCATCCGAATTCGCCGAGTTACCGGTTCTGGAGAAAGCTGCCGTCCCAGCCTCGGGAACTGGCGCGTTAGCTCCGCGCCATTATGGGCGTTCGAGCCGTAAGCGCGGCGTGGAGGCCGCAGATTACGCAGCTTGTGCGGTCGGCTGATCTGCCGGGGGCATCCAGTTCCAGGGCATGAGTTCGTCCCACCGACTGGCAGGCCAGTCGCCCGCGACCCTGGCAAT
>NZ_MQUI01000068.1:0-13341 GCF_001970915.1 Sphingomonas sp. Sph1(2015) | reverse complement strand
GCTTGCGGGAGGGGAGCGGCCAGACGAGACGTTTGAACAAAAAATGGGCGGCGGTCCTTGTCGAACCGCCGCCCTGTCCGTCGAACCGCAGCAGAAACTACGCCGCCTTCAGGTCCTCGAAATCATCGACATCCTGATGATCCATCCGCTCGCCCTTCATCAGGCGGCGCGGTGCGCTCTTGTACATCTTGAAGTCGTTGAACGGGTCGGTGACGATCTTCGTCGCCCAGACGAGGCCGGTCTCCAGATCGCGTTGCGCCCACAGTTGCATCACCCGCACGACGATCGCGCTGACGCCCAGGCCGAGCCAGCCAATGCCGACATGGCGCAGATAGCCCATGAAGCCATCGGGATATTCGAGGGTGCCGAACAGCGTAGGCTGGACGAGCAACACGACCGGAATCGCGGCCCATATGCCCATCAGCACATATTTGCGCGCCAGGTTGTAGCCGACCTTGATCTCTTCCTTATGATCATGCGTCGCCTTGTTCACATGGTCATAGCCCTTGGGCTCGAAAAAGAAATGCCCGGCCTGGCGGCTGGTCATCGCCACGCCCCAGGCGAGCAGGCTGGCCACCGCCGGGTCGATGAACAGCAGCACATAGGCGGTCAGGAAGGTACAGGCGCTGACGAAGTGCAGGCTCTGATTGACCAGGCTGTGATGATAATAACGATGATCGTCCCACCGCTGTTCGGCGAGCTGCGCGCGGAAACCCGTCATTGGACTTGTCCTTGGAGGGAAGGCTGGCGCTTGGCGAAGCGGACCAGCGAGAAATGGCCGAGCGGGGGCAGGGGGCGGCTTTCGACCAGCTCCACATCGCCGCGCGTCGCCGCCCAGTCGGTGTAACGCTCGAACGGGAAGTCGGTACGGAACCCCAGGCGGCTGGTGATCGGCATCAGCGTCTTTTCGATCCGCCCGCGCAGACCGTCGCCCGCGCCCACGCGCGTCGCGATCACGATCTCGCCACCGGGGCGACAGATGCGGGCGAACTCGTCCAGCGCCTTTTCGGGGTTGGGCACGGCGGTGATGACGTACTGCGCGACCACCACGTCGAAACTGTTGTCGGCGAATTGCAGCGCCTCGGCATCGCCATAGGCGATCTGCTCGACATGGGAGAGGTTGCCGCGCTTCACCCGCTCGCGCGCCTTGTCGAGCATCGGCTCGGACAGGTCGACGCCGACGATGCGATTGTTGCGCGAATATTGGGGCAGCGAGATGCCGGTGCCGACCCCCACCTCGATGATGCGGCCGCCGATGCGTTCGGCGGCGACGATGGCGGCGGAGCGGCCCTTTTTGAAGACGGGGCCGAAGACCAGATCATAGACAGGCGACCAGCGGTCATAGGCCTTGGTGACGCTGGCGGTACTCATCTGCGTTGCCATCGAAGGGGCATCCCGTTGAACGACGATGCGATCCCTGTTCGCAGCAGGCGGTGACAGTTTCACGACAAACCAGTCATGGCTTGCGAGAATATCGCAATAGCGCAACGAATATGTCATCATTCATGCATGAATATGTCGCATGTGATGGGTAAATGATAAGGTCGAGGGTCCGTCAAATATGTGGCGTATGACCATTCTGAACTTTCCACCCGACGCGGATTGCGGGGGTGATGGTCTTCTATACTTTTGATGTTCGGATTTCGTGAGGTGTCGCGACTCGGCTGCGTGCGCCGGTGGAGCGATCCGCCGTCAGCGATAGCGGCTTTCTTCCACGGTCATGGCGTCATGGGTCCGCCTGATTTTTCCGGCACGCGATAACCGCTGGTGGGTTTCGCCATTTCTATGGCAAATTTTCCTACGCTTTGGCGTTCTGCACTATGTTGAAAATCGCTAACTCATTGAAAAGCAATGACTCATGTGTATGGCATGACTAATGCAGTAACTCACATGCCGGGGTGATCCGGCATAAAGGGAGTTACCACCATGTTGCTGACACTGCTGATCGCATCGACCCTGTCCGCCGCTCCGGCCCGTAAGACCGTCGAGGCTGCCCCCATCACGCCGAACGCCGTTACGCTCAACACGGTCGCCGTGACGACCAGCGGCGGGGCGCCCTCGGTCATGCCGTCCAAGGCCACGCGCTACTGCGTCGTCGCGCAGATCACCGGCTCGCACCTGCCGGTCAAGGTCTGCCGCACCGCCGAGGACTGGATCGCGATGGACGGCCAGATCCCCACCGGCCGCATCGCGCGTCGCTGATCCTCGAAAAGCGGAGACCCATCATGATGTTCGCCCTGCTCGCCGCCGCTGCTGCCCTGTCGGCGCACGCGTCCGCTCCGTCGCCGCGCGAAGAAGCGGCCAAACCCGCCGCCCCCGCCGTCGAAACCGCCGCCCTGCCGACCGCGCCGACGGCCGCCGCCAAGCCGACCCGCTATTGCTTCCTGAATGTCCAGGAGGACCATATCATGCGCGGCAAGGTCTGCCTGACCCGCAAGCAATGGATGTGGCGCGGCGTCGACCCGCTCGACTATCTCGGCCGCAACAAATGAAGCACGGGATAAGGGGTCGCCTCTTTTGCGGACGGCCCCACCCGGCGCGATCAGACCAGATCGCGCGAATAGACGTTGTAGATCTTGTTGACGTCGCTGTTGATGGTCTCGGCGATCGAGCGCATCCCCTGATTGTCGTCGAGGACCCAGCCGATCTCGCCGCGCGACGCGCCATATTTCGTGACCGAGGCCTGGCGGATATATTCGATCATCATGAAGGCGAGCTGGCCCGCCATGCGCGACGCCTGAAGCTCCTTGACCACACCCATCAGCGGCACGCGCATCGTCCGCACCTTGGGCGCGCGGAGCCATAGCAGCAGCTTGGCCCAGCCGAAGGGCAACAGGCTGCCGTTCAGCGGCTTGATCGCCTCGTTCAGGTCGGGGAGCGTGATCATGAACGCCACCGGCTTGCCGTCCAGCTCGGCGATGCGGATCAGGTCGTTGAACACGATCGGCTTCAGCTTGACGCCGACATCCTTGATCTCGGGCGGGGTGAGGGGGATGAAGCCCCAGTTATCAGACCAGGCATCGTTCAGGATGCTCAGGATGATCGCGGCCTCCTCCTCGAACCTGGCCTTGTTCACCTCGCGCACGCGGATGCGTTCGTTCTTCTCGCCCGACTTGATGATGCGCTGGACGATCGGCGGGAATTCCTGCGTGATATCCAGCTCATAGGTGAAGAGCTGCTTGACGACGCCGTAGCCGGCACCCTCGATCCAGCCCTGATATTCGGGGCGGGCATGGCCCATCATGATCGTCGGGTCCTGGTCGAACCCCTGGACCAGCAGGCCCGGCTCTTCCCAGACCGATTGCGAGACGGGGCCGATCGCACGGGTCATGCCCTGGTCGCGCAGCCAGCCCTCGGCGGCGGCGAGGAGCGCCTGGAACACGTCCTGGTTCACCGCATCCATCAGGCCCCAGAAGCCGACGCCCGGACCGAAGCCCTTGGACGGGTCCATCTCCAGCGCCAGCGTGTCGAGATGCGCCGAGATGCGCCCGACGACCTTGCCATCCTTTTCCGCCAGGAAAAGCTGCGCCTTGGCATGGCTGTACCAGCCATTCTTCTCCGGCGTGATCAGGCCCAGCGCCTCTCCTTTCAGCGGCGGGACCCACTGGGGATCGTCGGCGTACAGGCGGAAGGGGAAGTCGACGAAGGTCTTGCGATCCGACTTCGACGAGATGGGGCGGATGGAAACGGTCATGACATGCGGTCCGGCAATGATTTTGCCATCGTTCCTAACCGTCCGCGTCGATCATAGCGAGTGAGGATTCCGTCATCGCTGGACGTGGGAATGCCACCGTGTCGCCACTATGTGGGGGCAAAGGATAGAGCTATGGAATCGACGCTTTCTTTTGAACGGAGTGCGCAGGCCGTTGCAGCGGCCCCTTCCGTGCGTGTCCCGATTGCGGACGACAAGGCGATGCTGCGCGCCGCAGCCGAGCTGACCCGCGACCTGATCGCACCGCGTCCCGGCCTGTACTGGGCCGACATGGTGGGCAGCGCGCTGATCGGTTACGCGGCGCTGGCGGTGGCGGTCATGGCCTCGTCGACGGGCGTGATCGTCGTCGCGTCGGTTGTGGCGGTGCTGGCGCTCTATCGCGCGCTGCTGTTCATCCATGAAGTCAGCCATATGAAGCATTCCGCGCTGCCGCGTTTCCGCGAAGGCTGGAACGCGCTGGTCGGGGTGCCGCTGCTGACGCCCGCCTTCATGTATGAGGGGGTGCATAACCTGCACCATGCCAAGACGCGGTACGGCACGGCGGACGATCCCGAATATCTGCCGCTGGCGCTGATGAAGCCGTGGACGCTGCCGGTGTTCATCCTGGTGTCGGCGCTGGCGCCGCTGGGTCTGTTGATCCGCTTCGCGATCCTGTCGCCGCTGTCCTGGGTCATCCCCGGCCTGCGCAAGATCGTGGTCGAGCGTTATTCGGCGCTGGCGATCAACCCGCAGTTCCGTCGCCGCATGCCCGAGGGCGAGGCGCTGGTCCGCTTCAACCGCACCGATGCGGCGGCCTCGATCTGGGCGATCACGCTGATCGCGCTGGTGGCGACGGGCGTGATCCCGGTGCGCGGCTTCGCGATCGGCTTTGCGATCGGGTCGGCGGTGGCGGTGCTGAACCAGGTTCGCACGCTGGTCGCCCATCTCTGGGAGAATGAGGGCGAGCAGATGACCGTCACCGCGCAGTATCTGGACTCGGTCAACGTGCCGCCGCCCGCTTTGCTGCCGGGGCTCTGGGCGCCGGTCGGCTTGCGCTATCACGCGCTGCACCACCTGTTGCCGTCGCTGCCCTATCACGCGCTGGGCGAGGCGCACCGCCGGATCAGCGCGGCGCTGACCCCGGAGTCACCCTATCACAAGGCGAGCTATAAGGGCCTGCCGGGGCTGGTCGCGAAGATCGGTCTGAGTACCGTTCGCCGGGGGAAGTGATTCCTGACGCTGGGTGAAGGGCGAGGAAGCCAATCTCACCCAGCGCCATTTTGCCCCAACCTCCGCTCGCACTGAGCGAAGTCGAAGTGCCCGGTCTGCCATAGCGGCTTGGCGGGCGATCTCCCTTGGCCTTCGACTTCGCTCAGGCTGAACGGAGATATGGCATGATGTAGGCGGGGGAAGGCAAAGGCCTAACCCTTATTCCTCCGTTCGGAACAGCACCGCTTCCCCGATCAGGAAGAACAGCAGGATCGGCGCCCAGGCCGCGAGGAAGGGCGGGTAGGCCCCCAGATCGCCCATCGCCATCGAGAAATTGTCGGCCACGAAATAGGCAAAGCCCAGCGCCATGCCGATCACGGCACGCACGAACAGCTTGCCCGACCGCGCGATGCCGAAGGCGGCGACCGCGCCCAAGAGCGGCATCAGCATCGCCGACATCGGCGCCGACAACTTGTGCCAGAGCGACCCCTCCAGCGACTTGGTCGGCCGTCCGGCCTCCTGCAGATCGGTGATCGCGCTCGACAGCGCGCCGAAGGACAGATTGTCCGCGCTGACGCTGGCCAGCGTCAACTGCTCGGGCGTCACACCGTGGCCAACGATCAGCGAGGGGTAGTTGGTCAGCTTGCCCGACTTCACCTCGAAGCGCGTCGCCGGGCCGATCTGCCAGCCATCACCCGAACGGATCCCACGTGGCGCGCGGACGATGGCCTGAAGGCTGCCGCCCGCGCGATCGTACAGCGTCACGCCGCCCAGCTGGGTCTTAGGCCCGCGCCCCTGGATCAGGTCGACCGAGATCAGGTCGTCGCCATCGCGCACCCACACATTGGCGCGGTCGCCGCTGTCGATGGGCAGGGGACCATATTGCACCTTCTGCCAGGCCGATAGCGTCGCGCTGGCGCGCGGCACGATGCGGTCGTTGAAGGCGAAGCTGAACGCCGCCACGCCCGCGCTGGCGATCAGCAGGGGGGCCAGCACCTGATGCGCCGACATGCCCGCCGCCTTCAGCGCGATGACCTCCGAATTCTGGTTCATCGTGAAGAAGGTCAGGATCGTGCCGAGCAGCACCGAGAAGGGCAGCAGGAACGACACGATCTGCGGCAGGCGCAGCGAGACGTAGCGCCAGACCTGCGCCTGTCCGTTCCCCGGCGCGGCCAATACCGCGCCCGACTCGCTCAGCACGTCGAGCGTCTGGAGCACCAGCGCCACCGCGAACAGGATGGCGAAGGTGCGCACCAGGAACATCTTCGCCATGTAGATGGCGATCGTCTTCGACGGGAAAATGTTGGACAGGCTCATGCCGTATAGGCCTTTTTACGGCGGCGGCCGGGTATCCAGCGGCCGATCGCCTTGGCGAGCTTGGCCACCCCGCGCTCCAGTGCGCCGATGGGCTGGCCGCCGGGCACATAGGCGGTGACATAATACATCCACAGGACCAGCCCCGCGAACACCGCAAATGGCCCCCATAGCGCCAGGATCGGGTTCACCCGCCCCAGCGCGCCGATATCGGCGGCATATTGGTTCACCTTGAAATAGGTGACGAGCATCACGATCGACAGGAATACGCCCAGCGCCGAGGTCGATCGCTTGGGTGGAATGCCCAGCGATACGGCGAGAAGGGGCAGGAGGAACATCGTCACCACCTCGACCACGCGGAAGTGGAATTCGGACCGGCTGCCCGCGCGCGCCTCCGCACTCTGCGCCTCCTGACCGTGGCGGGCCAGTTCGGGCAGGGTGAACTCCAGGTCGCGGCCGCCGCGCTGGCGGAAATTGTCGAACTTGGGCAGGTCGATCGGCAGGTCGTGGCTGGAGAAGGTCAGCACGCGCGGTGCCTTGAACTCGGGCCGGTTGTGGATCAGCGTGCCGTTGGTCAGGCGGAAGATGATGACGTTGGGATCGTCGGTCGCCAGGAAGCGCCCGCGCGCCGCCGTCACGCCGATCCAGTCGCCCTTCGACGTGTTGGCGTGGACGAAGATGCCCGACAGGTCGCGGCCATTCTCGCGGCTTTCCTCGATGCGCAGGGTCATGCGGTCGCCCAGATGGGTGAACTCGCCGACCTTGATCGACGCGCCCAGCGCGCCGGTACGCAGTTCGTAGCGCAGGCCTTCGTAATAATAGCGGGCGACCGGCTGGATATAGCCGACGATCGCCAGGTTCAGCGCCGCCAGCACGATCGCGTACATGTACGGCACGCGCAGCAACCGGGTATAGCTCATGCCGACGCCGCGCATCACGTCCAGCTCGGACGAGGTGGCGAGGCGGCGAAAGGCGAGCAGGATGCCCAGCATCAACCCGATCGGGATGCCCAGCCCCAGATATTCGGGCAGCAGATTGGCGAGCATCCGCCACACCACGCTGATCGGCCCGCCCTCCGTCGCGACGAATTCGAACAGGCGGCGGATGCGATCGAGCACCAGCAGCATCGCCGAGATGAGCAGCGTCGCGAATAGCGGCAACGCGATCAACCGGGCCATGTAGCGATCGATAGATTTCATGCCGGGGACATCACTCGCGCGATAAAACGGCCATGGCTATACGGGGGCCGGCAGGGCGCGTCACCCCTTGTTTGTGAAGGATTCCCCTGGCCTTCGACTTCGCTCAGGCTGAACGGAGCGAGGGAGCGCCCTTTTACAACAGCCGTTCGGCCTGAGCGAAGTCGAAGGCCACGCCCCACGCCCCCTCAAGCCGCCGCGCAGACCAGCCCGTCCGCCCGTTTCAACGCCGCCGCCACCGCGCGTTCCAGCCCGGCGAGCGTGAACGGCTTGCGCAAGACCTCATGCCCCTCGAACCCCGTCGCCTGTGCATCGCCCGCGAAGCCGGTGACGAACAGCACCGCCAGATCAGGATGGCTCGGGCGGATCGTGGCGATCAACTCGGGTCCGGTCAGGTGCGGCATCAGCACGTCGGACACGATCAGCCGGATGCCCGGATGCCGCGCCAGCAGCCCTTCGGCCTCGCGCGGGTCGTTGCAGGGGATCGGGTCATGGCCCAGTTCCTGAAGCGCGCTCATCGTCGCGGCCAGCACGCGGGGATCGTCCTCGACCACCAGGATGCGCAACGCTTCGTTCGCTTCGACCTCCGTCCTGGCGACGTCAGGTGTGGCCTCGACCGGCAGGGCCGGGGCGGGGGCGGAGTGGCGGGGCAGATAGAGATTGACCGTCGTGCCCTTGCCTGGCGCACTCTGGATGGTCACGTCGCCGCCCATCTGGCCGACCAGCCCGAAAATCTGGCTGAGCCCCAGCCCGGTGCCCTTGCCCGCGGGCTTGGTGGTGAAGAAGGGTTCGAACACGCGTTCGATCACCTCGGGTGTCATGCCCTCGCCGGTATCGGCGACCGACAGCACGACATAATCACCCGCCTCGCCGCGCGGCAGGGCATGCGGCCCCATCCTCATCTCGGCGGTGCGGATGGTCAGCTCGCCGCGCCCGTCCATCGCGTCGCGGGCGTTGACCGCCAGGTTCAGGATCGCATTCTCCATCTGGGTGCGATCGCCGAACAGCGTCCAGCCGGTCGTCCAGTCCTGGATCGTCACCTTCACCCCGTCGCCCAGCGTCCGGTCGAGCAGATCGCGCATCCCCTCGACCAGGCGGCGCGGGACGAGCGTTTCGGGGGCCAGCGCCTCTTCGCGGCTGAACATCAGCAGGCGGCGGGTCAGCGCGGCGGCGCGGTGCGCGCCCTCGGTCGCGCTTTCCAGATGGCGCGCCATGTCATCCGGCGATCCGGTCCGGCGCGCCAGTTCCAACCCGCCCAGCACGACCGCCAGCATGTTGTTGAAGTCATGCGCGATCCCGCCGGTCAGCTGGCCCAGCGCATCCATCTTCTGCGCCTGACGCAGCTTGGCCTCCTGAACCTTCAGTTCCTCCGTCGCCACCTCGACCGCGCTGGCCAATTCCTCGGCCCGGGCGCGTTCGGCGCGCGCTTCCGCATGGGCCTTGGCCCGTTCGCTGACCGCGCCGACGATCATCCAGGCCAGCGCGATGCCGCCCAGCACCAGCACGATGCCGAACACCACCAGCCCGCCCGCAATCCGGTTGGAATGCTGGATCGTCTCCTCGGCGGCTTCGGAGCGCTGTTGCAGCAGCACCCGCTCGCCATCGGTCAGCCGGGCGAGCAGATCGTTGATCTTCAGCAGGGCCTCGGCCTGGCGGGCCTGATAATAAAGGCCATAGGCCTGACGATTGAGGTGATAGGTGGTGGACAGCGCGATCGTCGACAATTCACGGCCGCGCGCGCCGTAAGCCTGGCGGAGCTGGTCCATCAGGCGTTGCTGCCGCCGGTCCTCGATCATCCGGTCCAGCCGGTTGAGCTGCACCCCCGCCGTCGTCCATTCGTCCTGGTAGAGCTGGCCCAGCTTGCGGTCGCCCGAGATGACATAGCGGCCCAGCGACGCCTCGGACCGGGCGATGGTGCCCGCCAGGGTGCGGGCGGCGATCATCACGTCATAGCTGTGGCTCTGCCGCTCCAGCGCGCGGTCGCGCTCGCGATTGGCGTGGCCCAGCGTGATGACGAGCATGGCCAGCGTCACCGCACCCGCCACCGCCATCGCGATCAGCGTAAAGGTCCGCCACCGGCCGACCCCGCCAAGCTCGTCCTGATCCATCACGGGCGCGACGCTATCCTCGACGGCCGGATATTGCAAAGCCGGGCCGACTTTGCGCTCGGCCCGACCATGGGATCAGGACAGGACGCCGACCGCCTGGCCCGCGGCGCGGAACATGCCCAGCACCGTCTGGATCTGCTCGGGCGTATGTTCGGCGCAGATCGAGCAGCGCAGCAGATAGGTGCCCGCCGGGGTCGCGGGCGGCCGCGCCATGTTGACGTAGAGGCCGCCGTCGAGCAGCGCCTGCCACATGATGACCGCCTGTTCCTGATCCTCCAGGATGACCGCGACGATCGCGCTGTCGCAATGCTCGGTGCCCAGGCGGAAGCCCATGTCCTTCAGCCCGCCATGCAGCGCACGCGCGTTCGACCATAGCCGCTCGCGCTTTTCATGCGCGGTCATCAGCTTGCGGATCGAGGTCGCGGCGGTCGCCACGACCGAAGGCGGCAGCGAGGCGGTGAAGATGTACGGACGGCAGGCCAGGCGCACCGCCTCGAACTTCGGGTGGTTGGACACCACGAAGCCGCCGACCGTGCCGACCGACTTGGAGAAGGTGCCGACGACGAAATCGACCTGGCCTTCCAGCCCCTGCGCCTCGTACACGCCGCGCCCGTTGGGGCCGAAAAAGCCCATCGAGTGCGCTTCGTCGACCAGCACCATCGCGCCGTGCTTCTTGGCGACGGCGACCATCTCCTTCAACGGGGCTATGTCGCCCAGCATCGAATAGACGCCCTCCAGCACGACCAGCTTGGCAGGCTCCTTGGGCAGGCGGCCGAGTCGCTTGTCGAGGTCCTCGACCGAATTGTGGCGGAAGCGGACGATCTCGGCATTGCCCTGCTGGCAGCCGTCATAGATGGACGCATGGCTGTCGGCGTCGAGGATGACATATTCACCCTTGCCCGCCAGCGTCGAGATGATGCCCAGATTCGCCATATAGCCGGTCGAGAAGACGATCGCGCCGGTCGTGCCGTAGAATTCGCGCAGCGCCTGTTCCACGTCCATATGGTCGTGGAAAGTACCGTTGAGCATCCGGCTGCCGTTCGTGCCCGAGCCGAACTTCTCCAGCGCGTCCTTGCCCGCCGCGATGACGTCGGCGTCGAAGGTCATGCCCATATAGTTGTAGGTGCCGAGCAGGATCGTGTCCTTGCCGCGGATCACGGCCTGCGTCGGCGACTTCACCTGTTCCATCACGATCGCGAAGGGATCGGTGACGCCGGAATCAAGCAGCTTCTGCCGCTCGGCGATCAGGCCGTCAAACTTGGAGAGCAGGTCGCGTTCGGGCGCGATTTCGGGCGCGTCGGCGGGCAGGGCGTGGGGCTGGACAGCGGCTTCGGTCATGGGAGGGTCCGTCTCGGGCGCTTCAGGGTCAGGCTTGCTTCAGCTTTTCGACCGCGTCGACCAGCTGGCCGACATTCTCGATCTCGGCCTGCATGTTCATCGTGATGATGATCTCGAATTCGTCCTCGATCGCGGCGACGAAATCCATCACGGTCAGGCTGTCCCACTCCAGGTCGCCCTGGAAGGTCGTCGCCTCGGTCAGTGCCACGCCCTTCTTGTTGAAGGGCGCGATCTGGGCCGCGACGGTGTCGAAAATGGCTTGGCGGTCGCTCATGATGATCCTTTCAGTCGGGCGCCCAGTGGCACCCAAATGCGGCGGCTTTTCGACCGCCTGTATGTTCGCTGCTATAGCAAGCCGTTGGCGCGATACCACCGTGCCGTGTCGGCCAGCCCCTTGGCCAGCGATATGGCGGGCTCCCACAGCGCCGGGTCGGGGCGCAGGGCGGCGTCGGCGGTCCAGTCGGGGTGGCAGAGATAGCCGACCCGGTCGGGAGTCAGCTTGGCGCCATTGCCCCGGAACTTGCGGTCGATTGCCGCGCCCAGGCTCAGTAGCGCCTTGGGCAGGTGCAGCGTCATCACCCGCCGCCCCACCGCCGCGCCCATGGCCTGGGCGAGTTCGGCGTGGGTCAGGACCTGCCCGTCATCGACCTCCAGAATGCTGCGCGGACCATCGGTGGCGACCAGCGTGGTCAGCAGCCGGGCGAAATCCTCGACCGCGATCAGCGACAGCTTGCCCGGCGGCGGCATGAAGGCGAGGCCGAGTTTGGCGGTACGGAATATGTCCAGCCACTCGGTATCGTGCGGGCCATAGATGCCGCTCGGCCGGACGATGGTCCAGTCGAGGCCGCTTTGCATCACGACATCCTCGGCCTGTCGCTTGGACCAGCCATAGACGGACAGCGCCGGCTCGCGCGCCGACAGCGAGGAGACATGGACGAAGCGCTTGATCCCCGCGGCTCTCGCTGCCTGGACCATGGCGCGCGTGCCGTCGACATTGCCCGCGACAAAGCCCTCGCGATCGGGGGCATTCACCACGCCCGCAATGTGCAGCACCGCGTCGGCCCCTTCGACCAGCGTGGCCAGGCTCTCCGGCTTGTCGAGCGCGCCCGCGATCCAGGTAAGCCCCGCGCGCGACGGTTGGGCGCGGCGGGTGAGGGCGCGTAAGGTGAGGCCCGACCCGGCGGCACGGTCCACCACCGCGCGACCGACAAAGCCGGTCGCTCCCGTCACGGCGACGATCATAGCAGGGCCAGATGGTTGCGATGGATCAGCGCGGCGCGCGGCGCATGGCCCAATATCCCGGCCTGCTGGTCCGAACGCGTGCCGACCAGCGCGCGCGCCTCGGTCGAATCATATTCGCTGAGGCCGCGCGCGATGGTGCCGCCCGGCCCCTCGATCGTGACGAGATCGCCGCGCGCGAAATGGCCCTGCACGGCGGTCGCCCCCGCCGCGAGCAGGCTGTTGCCCTCGGCCAGCGCCCTGGCCGCGCCCGCATCGACATGAATCGCGCCGCGCGCGGTCAGGCCGCCCGCCAGCCATGCCTTGCGGGCGGGCGCGCTCTTTTCCGCGACGAAGATCGTGTGGCGCGCAGGCGTCGACAGCGGATGGTCGATCCGCCCCGATGCGATGGCGAGATGCGCACCCGCGCTGACCGCGATGCGCGCGGCGGCGATCTTCGACACCATGCCGCCCGATCCCATGCCGGAAGCGGAGCCGCCATCGGCCATGCCGTGGACCGCATCGATCCGCTCGACCCGCTCGATATGGCGCGCTTGCGGGTTGGTGTGCGGGTTGCTGTCATACAGCCCGTCCACGTCGGAGAGCAGCAACACACCGTTCGCGCCCGCCGCCTGTCCGACCCTTGCGGCCAGCCGGTCATTGTCGCCGAAGCGGATTTCCTCGGTCGCCACGCTGTCATTCTCGTTGATGACCGGCACCACGCCCAGACCCAGCAGCCGGTTCAGCGTCGCGGCGGCGTTCAGGTAGCGTCGGCGATCCTCGAGATCGTCGAGCGTGACCAGCATCTGTGCGGCGGTGAGGTGTTCTGCGTGCAGCAATTCCGCCCAGGCCTGGCTGAGCGCGATCTGGCCGGTCGCGGCGGCGGCCTGCGCATCCTCCAGGCTCGCACGGCCGCCCTTGGGCAGGCCCAGGCGACGCGCGCCAAGAGCGATCGCGCCCGACGAAACGATCGCGATCTGCTGCCCCTGGCGTACCCGCATGGCGATGTCGGCGACCAGGCCGGTCAGCCAGTCGCGACGGACTTCGCCTTCGGGCGTGACGAGGAGCGCGGAGCCGACCTTGACGATCAGGCGGGGGCAGGTGGTGGGGGGGAAGATCATCGGTCGGTGGAGTGCCACGATTGTCGGTCTCTGCGAGGCGTCTTTCCCTCCCCCATCCCCTCCCGCCTGCGGGAGGGGCGTGCTTGGGGTGGGCGGCCTGCCAAGAATCGCTCCCCTCCCGCAGGCGGGAGGGGAGCGATTCTTGG
>NZ_MQUI01000067.1:0-13672 GCF_001970915.1 Sphingomonas sp. Sph1(2015) | reverse complement strand
AGGGGCTTCAGCTTGGCTTGCGAGCCCGCCCCCAACGCGCCTAGGTACGGGGCAGCAACCAAGGGGAAGCACCATGCCGCCACTCATCACCCCGCAAGACCTTTCCGCGATCGCGGGCGAGGCGGACGTGCGCATCCTCGACGTCACCTATTTTCTCGACGATGCGGACGGCACTTCGGCCCGGCGCGGCTTTGAGGACGGGCATATTCCCGGCGCACGCTTCCTGCCGCTGGGGGCGCTCGCCGATCGGGAGAGCGATCTGCCGATGACGCTCCCCGGGCCGGAGCAGTTCGCCCATGCGATGAGCGAGGCGGGTGTCGGCCATGCCGACCGGATCGTCCTGTACGATCGCTCGCCACTGCACAGCTCCGCGCGGGTCTGGTGGCTGCTGACCCTGTTCGGCGCGAAGTCGGTGACGTTGCTCGACGGCGGGCTGGAGGCTTGGCGCGCCGCCGGTCATCCCGTCATGGTCGGCCCGGCAGGCGCCCCCGAAGCGCCCGGCCTGTTCGTCGCCCATGCCGATCTGGCACGCGTGCGCAGCCTTCGCGAAGTGCTCACCCATGTCGAAGCGGGTGACGCACAGATCGTCGACGCCCGCTCGCCCCGCCGTTTCGCAGGCGCCGAGCCGGAGCCGCGTCTCGGTGTCGAACCCGGCCATATCCCCGGTGCGCTGAACCTGCCCTACTCCAAGCTGTTCGAGGCCGACGGCCGCTGGAAGTCTGCGTCGGCGATCGCCGACGCCTTCGCCGCCGCCGGAGTAGATCCCGCCAGACCGATGGTCGCCACCTGCGGATCGGGTATCACCGCCTGCGTCCTCGCCTTCGGGGCGGAGCGGATCGGCGGGCTGATGCCGGTCTATGACGGCAGCTGGACCGAATGGGGTTCCGATCCCAGCACCCCCAAAGCGAAAGACGTTTGACCGCGATGACCGACGACGACCTGCCCATCAAGCCCGCCACCCGTCTGGTCCAGGCGGGCCGCCGCGCGGAATGGACCAAAGGCGTGGTCAACGTCCCCGTCTGGCGCGGCTCGACCGTACTCTACGACAATGTCGCGCATATGCGCGCCACCGGCGCGGGCGATCTGCACGAGAAGCTGTTCTACGGCCGCAAGGGCCTGCCGACCCAATGGTCGCTGGCCGATGCGCTGACCAGCCTGGAGCCGGGGGCGGAGGCGACCTTCCTCTATCCCTCGGGCGTGGCGGCGATCGCGGCGGCGCTGCTGTCGGTGCTGTCGCCGGGCGACGAGCTGCTGCTGGTCGACAGCGCCTATGACCCGACGCGCGGGCTGGCGACCGGGCTGCTGGCGCGGATGGGGATCACGACGCGCTTCTACGATCCGCTGGTCGGGTCCGGCATCGCCGATCTGATCGGCCCGGCGACCCGCGCGATCTTCCTCGAAAGCCCCGGCTCGCTGACCTTCGAGGTGCAGGACATTCCCGCCATCGTCGGCGTGGCCAAGGCCAAGGGCATCACGACGATCCTCGACAATACCTGGGCGACGCCGCTCTTCTTCCCCGCGATCGAGAAGGGCGTCGACCTGACGGTTCTCGCCTGCACCAAATATATCGTCGGCCATTCCGACGCGATGCTGGGGTCGGTGACGGCCGCGCCCTCGCACTGGGCGGCCTTGCGCGACACGAGTTTCCAGCTGGGTCAGGTCGCCAGCCCCGACGACGCCTATCTGGGCAGCCGGGGCCTGCGCACCATGGGCGTGCGCCTCGCCCAGCATCAGCAGAGCGCGCTGGCCATCGCCCGGTGGCTGGCCGAGCAGCCGGGCGTGGCGCAGGTGCTGCACCCGGCTTTGCCCTCCTGCCCCGGCCATGAGGTCTTCGCGCGCGACTTCCTGGGATCGAGCGGACTGTTCGCCTTCGTCCTCGACGGCGGCAACGACGCCGCGCGCACCGCGATGCTCGATGGCCTTGCCCATTTCGGGCTCGGGTTCAGCTGGGGCGGCTATGAGAGCCTGGCCATCCCCGCCGACCCGCATCGCTATCGCAGCGTGACCAGCCGCGACTTCGCCGGGCCGCTGATCCGGCTTCAGATCGGGCTGGAGGATACGGACGACCTGATCGCCGATCTCGATCGGGGGCTTTCCCGCTTCCGGGCCGCGCGCGGATGACGCTGTTCGAATGGCTTCAGGCGAGCGGCATCGAACTGCCGACCCGCGCCGAGGCCATGGAGGCGGCGGTCGCCTCGGTCCTGACGCTCGCCATGCTGGCGGGCGGGGTGATCGCGGGGCGCAGGCTCGGCCCGCCCATCGCCGCCATGGTGCAGCGTTTCGCCATCGCCAAGGGCGAGACGCTGCACGCGCGAATCTGCGCGATCACCCGGCATGGCACCGCCGCTTTCCTGTTGATGACGCTGGGCGCGATCTGGCCCTGGGAGTCGCTGGCGGGGGTTCCCATCGGGCTGGCGCTGGGCGCGTCGGTGGCGCGCGCCGGGTTCCAGCTGCTGCGCGGGCTGAACCTGCCGCGCTGGCTGGCCTGGGTCTTCGCCACCGTCTGTTTCGTGGCGCTGTTCAGCCGCGAGATCGGCGGGCTGGAGCCGGTCAGTCGCCTGGCCGAGCAGATCGGCTTTACCGTCGGCTCGCGCCGCTTCTCGGTCATGCTGCTGGTGACGATGCTGGTCACGGTGGTCGCGATCCTGGCCGTCACCCGCGCCGTCACCCGGATCACCGAGCAATGGATCGGCCATGCCCGCGGGCTGGACCCGACGCAGAAGCTGCTGGCCCAAAAGCTCGCCAGCATCGCCATCGTCGTCCTCGCCTTCTTCTTCGCGATGGATTTGCTGGAGATCGACCTGACCAGCCTGGCGCTGTTCTCGGGCGGGTTCGGCCTGGCGATCGGCTTCGGCTTGCAGAAGACGATCGGCAATCTGATCGCCGGGATCATCCTCCTCATGGACCGCTCGATCAAGCCGGGCGACGTCATCGCGCTCCAGAACGAGATCGGCTGGGTGAACAAGATCGGCGTGCGCGCCGTCTCGATCATCACCCGCGACGGCAAGGAACATCTGATCCCCAACGAGAATCTGATGACGCAGGAGGTGGAGAACTGGTCCTATTCCGACCGCAACGTCCGCGTCCGCATCCCGGTCTCCATCGCCTATGACAATGACCTGCGCCTCGCGCAGGAACTGATGCTGCGCGCCGCCAACGAATCGCCACGCGTCCTGAAAAGCCCCAAGCCGACCGTCTGGCTGATGAGCTTCGGCGACTATTCGCTTCAGCATGAGATATTGGCGTGGATCAGCGACCCGGAAAGCGGTGTCGGCAATGTCCGATCCGACGTGCTCAACCGCCTGTGGTTCCTGTTCAAGGACCATGGCATCGGCCTGCCCTATCCCCAGCGCGACATCCATATCCGTTCGCTGCCGACGGGGATGCGGCACGAGAATCTCGACGCTTGATCTGTGTTATTTGCGCAACATCGCGTCCCCCGAGCATCAGTCCATGTTCGATTATACTTGTGCAGCGCACCACGGCCTGCCAATCTTTCATGACTTGCCAAGGCAGACGGTCCGCCGGGTTCACCCGACATACAGAGGCCGCACCGATGCGAGCTTGCAGGTGAGAACATCGAATTTCCGTTTGAAAGGGAAACGATGCGCTTCTCCACGATCCTCCTTGGCGGCCTCTCGCTGGTCGCCGCGACGCCCGCCTTTGCGCAGGACAGCAGTGCGGATACCGCGCCGCCCTCACCGATCACGGTCAGCGGCAGCGCTTCGATCCTGACCGACTATCGCCTTCGCGGCGTGTCGCAGACCAACAAGAACGCCGCCGTCCAGGCCGCGCTGACCGTCGCGCATGAAAGCGGCTTCTATATCGGCACCTTCGCGTCGAACCTGGCGGGCTGGGGCACGTTCGGCGGCGCCAATATGGAGCTGGACGGCATTGCCGGGTACAAGCACACATACGGCACCGCGACCGTCGATGCGGGCGTGACCTGGTACACCTATCCGGGCGGCGCGTCCGAGACCGACGTGGTCGAATTCTTCGGCCGCCTGTCGGGCACCGCCGGCCCCGCGACGCTGACCGCCGGGGCCTATTACGCGCCCAAGCAAACCTCGCTCGGCAACTTCTCCAACACCTCGTACAGCCGGGGCCAGCGTTGGGACAACGTCTACCTGACCGGCGACGGCGCCGCCGCGATCCCGGGCACGCCGATCACCGCCAAGGCGCATATCGGCTATTCCAAGGGCAATCCGGGCCTCGGCCCCAACGGCACCAGCCTGTCGCCGACCGGCAGCTATTGGGACTGGTCGCTGGGCGCCGATGTCGCGGCGTACAAGAACCTGACCTTCAACGTGTCGTATATCGACACCGACATCACCAAGTCGAAGGCGGCCTATATCCAGCCGAACTTCTCGCAGGGTCAGGTGCCGGGGGGCGCCTCGATCTCGGATGCGACGGTGGTGTTCTCGCTGACCGCCGCTTTCTAAAGGATATAATGGCTTTTCGGGGGTGAAGGGGCGGTGCCGGTGACGGCGCCGCCCTTTTCCATGGCAGCGGCAGGAAAGCCCCCTCGCCTCGGGCCGAAGACGCGCCTAAGCTGACGCCCTCTCGTCGTGGAGTGCGTTCGATGATCCGGTTCCGCCACGCTGCCCTGTCCCTCGCCCTGTTGTCCGCGCTGGTCGTTCCGTCCGCTGCGGCCTGGTCGCTCCAGAACGCGCTCCCCATCGCGCCGACAAAGCCCGGCGGCTCGGGCCGGGTGCTGGTCCAGTGGGTGCCGGGCGAGATACGCTGCCACGGCGTGCCGGTGACGGGACAGCCGATCCGGCGGCCCTGGAATCAGCTCGGCTGGGTCGGCAATGCCACGCAGAACGCGATGACCCTGCATTTCGCGATCGATCCGACCGGCCGCCCGGTGTCGCTGACCCGCGAGACGACGGGCTTCGTGCCGCTGTCCGACGATGTAGAACCCGCCCTGGCCGCCAGCCGCTTCGCCCCCCAGGCCCCGCAGCAGGATTGCACCGTCACCTATATGATGCGCAGCAGCGCGCTGGCGGGGGCGGATGGGCTGGAGCTGATGGCCTATACCGTCCATCCCGTCACGGGGCCGCTGCCCGAGGAGGGCTGGCAGCGGATTCGCGATGCGGGCGGCGACTGCCTGACCAATCCTCAGCCGCAACCGCTCGAACGGCACTTCCCCGATTTTGCGACCATTCCCGCAACGCCCGGCGTGCAGGACTGGTCGATGATCCGTTATGACGTCGATGCGGGCGGGCGGACGCGTGGAGCCGCGCTGCTGGCGGGGACAGGCAATCGCGCGCTGGATGCCGCCGCGTTGAAGGCCATCCGCGAATCCCGCTTTACCAAGGGTGCCAGGAGCGGCTGCCTCTATCCCTATTGGCGCGCGGCGGCGAAGCTGCCCGCCCCCGACATGCCCGAGGCGATCCGCGCCACCAAGCTCGCGGGCAACTGCCCCGACGAGCATGGCTGGGCCGTGCCGCCGCAGCTGCGCTTCCCCGAACCCTATCGCCGCCGCTCGATCGAGGGCTGGGCGGTCATCGGCTATGACGTCGCGCCTTGGGGCCAGACGGGCAATCTGAGGGTCATCGCCGCCCAACCGGCGGACGGCTTTGGCGATCAGGCGCTGGCGATGATCCGCGATGCGAAATTGCCCGCCAGCCAACAGGGCTATACCGGCTGCGTCGACCGGGTGCGGTTCAAGATCGCGCCCGAACCCGCGCCCAGCGCAGGTGGCGAAGGCGGCGCGCCGGTGCCTGGGACGTGAAGCGGCAGGACATGAGTCTGACCCAAGCTTAGCCCCTCCCCTTCAGGGGAGGGGTTGGGGTGGGGCACCGCCACGAACACTATGCTTGCGGAAGCGCCCCACCCCCGGCCCCTCCCCTGAAGGGGAGGGGTGCATCAGCCCAATCGATGCCCAACGAAAAAGGGCCGGGAAGGCGATCCGCCCCCGGCCCTTTCCCTAACACTCGCCCGGCGTCACTTGGTCGCGGCGCGTGCGTCCTGGCCGTCGCCTTCGGGGGCGGCGACGATGTCGCGGGTGGTCGCACCCTTGTCGACGACGTTGGTGCCGGGATCGCCGACCGACGAGCGGATACCCGCATCGGCGCTGTCGGCACCGGCATTCTGCACCAGGCCATATTCCGACTGGCTACGCGCCGCCTGACCGCCGAACAGCGCATCCAGCGTCTGCTGTTGGCCGCTGCGGGTCTGGACGGGCGCGGCGCCCGGCTGCGGCGGGACCAGCGCGAAGTCGGGCGGGATCACCAGCGAGGGCTGGCGCGCGACGGCGAATTCGTCGGGGCGCGCCCGGTCGAGGCCACGCCCGGCCCCACATCCCGTCAGCAACGCGGCGCAGGACAGACCTGCGATGACGGGCACCAACTTACGCATTGCTCTTCTCCACGGGAGCGGGCCGGTCGCGCACGAGAAGCGCGCGGGCCAGCAAAACCAGAACGCCTATCGTAATCGCTGCATCGGCGACATTGAAGACCAAAAACGGACGCCACTCGCCGAAGTGCAGATCGGCGAAGTCGACGACATAGCCGAAACGCACCCGGTCGATGATATTGCCCAGCGCCCCGCCCAGCACGCAGCCGAGCGCGACCTGATCGACCGGGTTACGCTCGCGCGTCATCCAGAAGGCCACCGCCAGCGCGATCGCTCCGGTCATCGCGACCAGCGCCCAGCGCGACGCGTTGCTGTCGGCGGTCAGCAGGCCCAGCGAAATGCCGTAATTGGGCACGAAACGCAGGTTGAAGATCGGCATGATCTCGCGCACGTCACCCAACGACCGGAGGCCCATCGGCCCGGTCACCGCCCATTTGATGACCTGATCGACCAGGAACAGCGCCAGCGCCGTCACCAGTCCACGCTTGGGCAGATTAGCCATGCGCGACCACCTCGGCGCAGCGGCCGCACAATTCGCCATCCGCCGCCACATCGGGCAGATGACGCCAGCAGCGGCCGCATTTGTGCTTGTCCGTCCGAGTCACGGAGACCGTATCGGCGATCCGCACATCGGCGACGATGAACGCCTCGGCCAGAGCGTGCGGCTCCAGCGGCAGCGACGGGACCGTCACCTCGGCCTCGTTCGACGAACGCACGGTCTTTTCACGGCGCAGCGGCTCGATCGCCTCGGTCACTTGCGCGCGAAGGCCCCTGATCTCGGTCCAGCGCGCCATCAGCGCCTCGTCCTCGCCCAGCTGCGGCAATTCCGGCCATTCGAGCAGATGGACCGAACCATCTTCCGACGGGAAGCGCGACTGCCACACTTCCTCGGCGGTGAAGCACAGGATCGGCGCGGCATAGCGGACCAGCGCGTGGAACAGGATGTCCAGCACGGTGCGATAGCTGCGCCGCTTGGGATCGGTCGCGGCGTCACAGTACAGCGAGTCCTTGCGGATATCGAAGAAGAAGGCCGACAGGTCCTCATTCGCGAAATCGGTCAGCGCGCGCAGATAGCGGTTGAACTCGAACGCGTCCGCCGCACGCCGCAGCTCGGTGTCGAGCGCGGTCAGGCGAGCGAGGACATAACGCTCCAGCTCGGGCATCGCGTCGAACGAGATGCGCTCCTCTTCCGTAAACCCGTCGAGCGCGCCGAGCAGATAGCGGAAGGTGTTGCGCAGCTTGCGATAGCTGTCCGAGGCGGTGGCGAGCACCTCCTTGCCGATGCGCACATCCTCGAAATAATCGGTCGAGGCGGTCCAGATGCGCAGGATGTCGGCGCCCGACTCGCCGATGATCTTCAGCGGATCGACGACATTGCCCAGCGACTTGGACATTTTGCGCCCCTGCCCGTCGAGCGCGAAGCCATGGGTCAGCACCGCGTCATAAGGCGCACGCCCGCGCGTGCCGCAGGATTCGAGCAGCGACGACTGGAACCAGCCGCGATGCTGGTCCGATCCTTCGAGATACAGGTTCGCGCGCGTACCCTCGCCGTAGCGCGCCTCGATCACGAAGGCATGGGTCGAGCCGGAGTCGAACCACACGTCGAGGATGTCGTTGACCGGCTCGTAATCGGCCAGATTATAGTCGGCACCCAGCAGCGCCTGGTGATCGGCGGTGAACCACGCATCCGCCCCGCCTGTACGGAAGGCATCGAGGATGCGGGCGTTGACCGCCTTGTCCGCCAGATATTCGCCGGTCTGGCGGTTCACATAGAGCGCGATCGGCACGCCCCAGGCGCGCTGGCGGCTAATGACCCAGTCGGGGCGGCCCTCGACCATCGAGCGGATACGGTTGCGGCTGCGCTCGGGCACCCAACGGGTGCGTTCGATCGCGTCCAGCGCGGTCTGGCGCAGCGTCGCGCCATTGCCCAGCGGCACGGTCAGCAGCGGCGTCACGCCCGATATCGGGTCGACATTGGCCATCGCCAGATCGGGGATCAGCGAGCTGTCGGCGCGGTCCATCGGGATGAACCATTGCGGCGTGGCGCGGAAGATGACCTTCGCCTTGGACCGCCAGCTATGCGGATAGCTGTGCTGGAAATCATCGGAAGCCGACAGCAGTGCGCCCGTTTCGCGCAGGTCCGAACAGATCGGGCCGTCGGCGGCGACGAACTTCTTGTTGATGACGCTGCCCTGGCCGCCCAGCCATGCCCAGTCGGGGCGATAGGTGCCGTCGCCCTGCACCGCGAAGACCGGATCGATGCCGTGCGCCTTGCACAGCAGGAAGTCGTCCTCGCCGTGGTCGGGGGCCATATGGACCAGGCCCGTACCCGCCTCGGTGGTAACGAACTCGCCCGCCAGGAATGGGCGGGGCTTGGCGAAGAAACCGCCCAGCTTGTGCATCGGGTGGAGCGCCGTCGCACCCTCCAGCACCGGCCCCTTGGCGAGCGCGATGAAGGTTTCCATCGCGATGCCGGTCCGCTTGGTGAAGGCGGGCAGCAGCGGCTCGGCGACGAGATAGCGACGCCCCGCGCTCTCGAAGTGCAGATAGTCGATCGCCTCGCCATAGCTCAGCGCCTGGTTGACCGGGATCGTCCAGGGGGTGGTGGTCCAGATGACCGCCAGCGCGCCGACCAGATCGGGATATTCGGGGCAGCTCGCCACCTCGAACCCGACATCGATCTGGGTCGAGACGATGTCCTCATATTCGACCTCGGCCTCGGCCAGCGCGGTCTTTTCGACCGGCGACCACATGACCGGCTTGGCCCCGCGATAGAGCTGGCCCGACTGGGCGAACTTCAACAGCTCGCCCGCGATCACCGCCTCGGCGTCATAGGTCATGGTCAGATACGGGTTGGCCCAGTCACCCATGATGCCCAGCCGCTCGAACTGCGCCTTCTGCGTGCCCACCCAGGTATCGGCATAGGCGCGGCACTCGGCGCGGAATTGCGCGACGGGCACCTCGTCCTTGTTCAGCTTCTTGGCGCGATAGGCTTCCTCGACCTTCCACTCGATCGGCAGGCCGTGGCAGTCCCAGCCGGGGACATAGGGCGCGTCCTTGCCCATCAGGGTCTGCGAGCGGACGATGATGTCCTTCAGCACCTTGTTCAGCGCATGACCCATATGGATGTCGCCATTGGCATAAGGCGGGCCGTCATGCAGGATGAACCGCTCGCGCCCGCTACGCTCGCGGCGGAGGCGGTCGTACAGCCCCATCCTGGCCCAGCGATCCAGGATCGCCGGTTCCTTGGCGGCAAGTCCCGCCTTCATGGGGAAATCGGTCTTCGGCAGGAAGACGGTGTCGCGGTAATCGGGCGCGTCGCTCATAGGGGACACGCCCTTAACGACTTTAGGTTAACACGTCATGCCGGATTATGCGACGAAAGTATCTGGCGCGCACGGAGACAATCGGTGTCCATCTGCGTGACCAGGGCATCCAGCGAGTCGAACTTCGCCTCGGGCCGCAGATAGTCGATCAGCTCGACGGTCAGGCGTTGACCGTAAAGGTCGCCGTCGAAATCGAAGAAATGCGGCTCCAGCAATTCCTTGGGCGGATCGAACTGGGGCCGGATGCCCAGATTGGCCGCGCCGTCCAGAACCCGCCCGTCGTCCAGCCGCCCGCGCACCGCATAGATGCCGTAGGCGGGGCGCAGATATTCGCCCATGTCGAGATTGGCGGTCGGATAGCCGATGGTGCGGCCCAGCTTGTCGCCATGCTGCACCACGCCTTGCAGGGTGTAGGGCCGGGTCAGCAACCGCGCCGCCGTCTCCGGGTCGCCCGCGATCAGCGCGGCGCGAATCCGGCTGGACGAGATCGTCTCGCCATCCAGCATCACCGGCGCCACCGCATCGGTCGAAAAGCCATGCGCCCGACCCCAGGCGCGCAGCGACGTCACATCGCCGCTGCGCGCGCGACCGAAGGTGAAGTCCTCGCCGGTCACCACGCCGCCGACCCGCAACGCAGCGCGCAGCCGTGCCTGCACGAAATCCTCGGCCGACAGCGCCGCCAGTTCCTCGTCGAAGCGGAACACCACCATCGCGTCCACCCCCGCCGCCGCGAACAGCCGTTCGCGCTGGTCGAGCGTGGTCAGGCGGAACGGCGCGGCGTCGGGTCTGAAATAGCGGATCGGATGCGGATCGAAGGTGGCGACCAGCGCGGGCCGCCCTTCCGCCCGCGCGCGTGCGACGGCGGCACCGACCACCGCCTGATGCCCCAGATGAAAACCATCGAAATTGCCCAGCGCGACGATTCCGCCCGCCAGATGCGCCGGGATAGGCCCCGCGCCGTCAACACGCTGCATGGGCCGCGCTATAACAGGCCGCGCCGAATTGGCTAGGCACGCGACAGGATGCGATTGCCCAGCCCGCCACTGGCCAGATCGCGCAGCATCTCGGCACGCACCAGCACGTCCTCCAACGGCACGCCGACGCCGACCGCGACACCGCCCGACATGGTGACCGCACCGATCGGCTCCCCCGATCCGCGCAACCGCAGCGTCCGCTCGCGCATCGCGACGCGCGCATCCTCCATCATGCCCGCCAGCGTGGACAATGGCCGTCCGCGCAGCACGACGAGGAACAGATTGCCCTGCCAGCGGACGATCTCCGTCCCCTCGCACGCCTGGCGCAGCGTGGCGACGAAGGCGCGCAGCACATTGTCGGCGACCGAGCGCCCGTAACGTTCGTTGATCCCCTCCAGATCGTCCAGGCTGCACGCCGCCAGCACATAGCCATGCGGCTCGCTGGCCAGCCTCTCGACCATCGCCCGCGCGCCCGTCCGGCTGGTCACGCCGGTCAGCGGGTCGATGCGGTCGTCGGTTTCGCCGGGCTCCATCCGGGAGCGCAGACCCGCGATATTGCCGGCCAGTTCCTCCAGGTCGCGTTCGGTCTTGGAAATGCGGGCGATCAGCTGTTCGAGCAGGGTGGCGATGGCGCGGGTGTCGGGGCCGACATCGTTGCTGCAATGCGCATGGGACAGC
The DNA here is from genome assembly GCF_001970915.1 of Sphingomonas sp. Sph1(2015). Taxonomy (NCBI): domain Bacteria; kingdom Pseudomonadati; phylum Pseudomonadota; class Alphaproteobacteria; order Sphingomonadales; family Sphingomonadaceae; genus Sphingomonas; species Sphingomonas sp. Sph1(2015). The sequence continues at coordinate 2,334 of NZ_MQUI01000067.1, read as the reverse complement.
GCCATGACCTGTTCCGAGAAATCGCTGGTAATCGCCCTGGCGTCAGAAGTCAGCGCCTCCAGCGTCTCGGCCTGTTCACCCAGATCCTGCTCCATCTGGATCCGGCCGAGCCCCAGGTCGGCCACTTCATGCTCGCGGACCAGCGGCATCAGCTCGCGGACATCGTCTTCGGTCAGGCGAACACCGCCATCGGTCCGCCGCGCGACCTCTCCGCCGAGCGGGCCATAGGGGTGGAGGATCGCCTGCAACGCCAGCGCGTAGCTGGTGGTGGTCCGGGCCAGTCGATGCCGATCGAGGAACGCGACCGCTTCGTGACTGGCGTCGAGAAGGCCGACCGGATCGCTGCCCGTCCGACACCCCTGCGCACTCCCCCCGTCGATGATCATCCGACACTGCCCGCTGCCAAGACGAATGCGGTTGATGCCGCGATTCTTTATCCGACCATGGGTTTACGGATATCGCATCAACAAATGAAGATAGGTTGAGGGGTTTTTCGTCAAACCGGTCAGGTGCGGCGAAGGCCGCGCCCTTCTGTTATCGCTCCAGCGTCACAAAGGAATAGGATGGGCGCCCATCGACAGCGGGATGATCCTGTCGCTCGACTTCGCGCCAACTTGAAAACGCATCGACAACAGTATCACCCTCGGCGTCGATATTGATTTCGGTCAATTCCACCCGATCGGCGATGTCGCGGAACAGGTCGAAGATTTCCGCGCCGCCGATCACCGCCACCGGCCCCTCACCCGCCAGCGCAAGCGCACCCGCGACGTCGTGCGCGACCTCCGCGCCCGGTGCGCTCCAGTCATGGTCGCGGGTCAGGACGATATGCCGTCGCCCGGGCAGCGGCGCGGGAAAGCTGTCGAAGGTCTTGCGGCCCATGATCATCGGCTTGCCCATGGTCAGCGCCTTGAAGCGCTTGAGGTCGGCGGGCAGGTGCCAGGGCAGCCCCCCATCGCGCCCGATCACCCCGTTTCGCGCGCGGGCGAGGACGAGCGTGATCATATCGCGACCGGCGCCTTGATATGGGGTTGCGCGACATAGTCGTGAAGGACGAAATCCTCCGGCTCATAGCCGTCGATGGCGTCGGGGCGGCGCAGGATTTCGAGGCGGGGCAGCGCGCCCGGCTCGCGGCCCAGCTGGGTCTTGGCCTGCTCCAGATGGTTCAGATACAAGTGGCAGTCGCCGCCGGTCCAGATGAACTCGCCCACCTCCAGATCGCATTGCTGCGCCAGCATATGGGTCAGCAGCGCATAGGAGGCGATGTTGAACGGCACGCCCAGAAAGATATCGGCCGAGCGCTGATAGAGTTGCAGCGACAGGCGGCCGTTCGCGACATGGGTCTGGAACAGGCAGTGGCAGGGCGCCAGTGCCATGGCGTGGAGGTCGCCGGGGTTCCATGCGGACACGATCTGGCGGCGCGAGGCGGGCTGGGTGCGGATCTGCTCCACCAACTCGGCGATCTGGTCGATATGGCGGCCATCCGCCGTCGCCCAGTCGCGCCACTGCTTGCCATAGACCGGGCCGAGATCGCCCTGCTCGTCGGCCCATTCGTCCCAGATGCTCACCCGGCGATCCTGCAGCCAACGGACATTGGTGTCGCCGCGCAGGAACCACAAAAGTTCGACGATGATCGAGCGCAGGTGGAGCTTCTTGGTGGTCAGGGCCGGAAAGCCCTTGGCCAGGTCGAACCGCATCTGGTGGCCGAAGACCGACAGCGTGCCGGTGCCGGTCCGGTCCATCTGCTGCACGCCCTGGGTCAGGACCCGGTCCATGAGATCGAGATATTGCCGCATGATCCGGGCCTAGCGCCGCGCGCGGCCGGAGCCAAGCCGAACCGGATCGGCGCGGGATGAAGCTGCGTCCGGCCCGCGATTCGGGCACTTCCGTCGGTGTACCGCTTACCCCGCCCTGCCCCGATGATCCGCACGCGCCAGGATGCGCTGGCGCTGTTCGCCGGATTGGATCGCGACGGCGGCGAGGCGATGGGGATCGCCTATCTGGGTTCGGAACGGATGCTGTTGGGCTTGCGCCATGTCGCGGGGCACAGCGATTCGGTGACGGTTCCGGTCGCCCGGATCGCCCGCGATGCGATCCTGCTGGGGGCCGGTGCAGTGCTGATCGCGCACAACCACCCCGATGGCGACACCCGCCCCAGCGCGGCGGACCTGGCGCTGACCCGGCGGCTGGCGCAGGGGTTGGCGGCGCTGGACGTGATGCTGCTCGATCACCTGATCCTGGGACACGGTTCGGTTGTGAGCCTGCGAGAAGAAGGGATGCTCTGAAACCCTCCTCCGCTGAAAGCCCCTCCTCCCGGCAGGGGGGAGGGGTTTGGGG